>JACQRE010000111.1 GCA_016206585.1 Candidatus Omnitrophota bacterium
ATCGACACGTGGCTCAGCAGCCCGCCGATGGCCGGCCCGAAGATCAATCCCAGCCCGAACGCCGCGCCGATCAACCCCATGCGCTTCGAGCGGTCCCGCGCCGGGGTGATGTCGGCGATGTAGGCCATGGCGGTCGAGATGTTGCCGCCCGTGATGCCGTCGATGATGCGCGCGGCGAAGAGCATCGCCAGCGAGTCGGCGAAACCCATCAGGAAGAAGCCGGCGGACGTCCCGAGCAGGCTGACCAACAGGACCGGACGGCGGCCCACCCGGTCGGAGAGCCTGCCCAGGATCGGGGCGAAGAGGCACTGCATCGCCGAGTAGCTGCCGAGCAGCCAGCCGATGACCAGCGGCGAAGCGCCGAAGCGCTCGGCGTAGAGCGGCAGGACCGGGATCACGATCCCGAAGCCCACCAGGTCGAGGAAGACGGTGAGGAAGATCAGGGTGAGCGGGGAGTGGGTGCGTCTCATGACGAAGGGCTATGATCCCGCGCGCGGTATGGAGGGAACAGCGCTTGGTGGGAGCGCGGCGGCGCGCCGCGATCCGCTGGTTAGAGGCCGGCCAGGCACACCGATCCGACCACGATCAGGGTCACGAGGCTGATGAGGACCATCAGGAGGTCGGGGGCCATGCGGTGGTTCTGTTTCCACGTGATGAAGAACCGGCCTCCCAGCAGGATCGCGATGCCCATCGCCACGAGCGGAGCGGCCTGGTTGCCTTCCCGCATGCGAAAGGCCGCCACGAGCAGCGACAGCCCCATGAGCGTCCCGACGATGAGGGAGGGCCGGCTCTTCGCCTTGAGGTAGCCCATCACCCCGCCCATCACCGTGAACAATCCGAAGATCATCACCACGACGATTGCCAATCCCATGCGCCGGCCTCCTGTTGGGGGTAGGGTTGCGGTTGCCTGCTCACTGCGCGTTGGTGGGCGCGGATGGGGTGCATCCGTCCTATTGTACCCTGTTGACGGGCGACACGGAAGCGGCCTGAATAGCAGATCGGTAGTGTCCTAATTCGCGATGATTCCAGTGATTGAACAGCTGATGACGGTGATTTCGAAGCAGACCATCACTGGAATCAAGCTGTGAATCACTGTAATCCCCGAAAATAGGACAGTACCAGCAGATCCCATCGTACTTTGGATGCTCCGTGGTATGATAAGCGTACCGATGACTCCAGGTTCCGGTGGGCGCACCGCGCTGCGCGACCTCCACCCCCAGCATACCCTCGCGGTCCCCGGCGCGATCGTCTTCTCCGCCGCCTTGCTGCTGACCGGCCTCTCGCTGCCGATGATGCACGCCCGGCAGATGTTCTGGAAGAGCCACTACTCGGTCTGGCAGGGGGTCGTGGAGCTGTGGAAGCAGAATGAGCTGGCCCTGGCGACCGTGCTCTTCTTTTTCTCGATCGTCTTCCCGCTCGTCAAGCTGTTGGGACTGGCGATCATCTGGTTCTGGCGGCTGCGGGAGTCCGAACGCGCGCGGCTGCTGCACTGGCTGGAAGCGTTGGGGAAGTGGTCGATGCTCGACGTCTTCGTCGTGGCGATCCTGATCGTCCTGGTCAAGCTGGGACCGCTGGCCAAGGTGGAGCCGCGCGTGGGCGTCTACGTCTTCGCCGCCGCCATCCTCAGCTCGATGCTCACTACGATGTACGTCGACCGCCTCGTCCGCGCCTCGCTCCATTCCCGCGCGTAATCCCGGCCTAGAACCGGAAGACTCGCACGGCCTTGCCGGGCCTCTCAGCGAAGGACATCGTTGATCGAGGTGCCCTGGCCGGCCTTCTCACGCTGGGCGGCTCGGATCTCCTTGATGCGGTCCTGGACCGCCTTGGCGGCTTTGGTGTTCCTGCGGCGGCGCAGGACGTCGGCATAGGGCTCGAGCGCGCCGATCAGAAAGGGATCGGTCGGTGGGACGTGCCGCTCGGCGATGGCCAGCGCCCGCTCAAAGAGCGGCTGCGCCTCAGTGTAGCGCTTCCTGGCAGTATGCACTTTCGCGAGGTTGACGAGCGACTGCACCACCGCCGGCCCGTCGCTGTTGAACACCCGCTCGCGGATCTTGAGCGCCCGCTCGTGCAGCTGCCCGGCCTGCTCCAGCTCGTGCTGCGCCTGGTGGAGATGGCCGAGATCGTTAAGCACCTGGGCGACCCGCTCATGGTCCGGACCGAACGCCTCCTCCGCCACCGCCAGTGCTTGCTGCGCCACCGGAATCGCCTGGGCTGCGCCGCTAAACTGGTAGCGGATCGTGTACTCGGCCGTCAGCTCGTTGAGCTTCGCCTCGGGCGTCGGCGCCGCAGCATCCTCCGCAGAGGCCGGCAGCGCCAGACCCATCGCCAACAGGAGGAACGGCAGGCTGAGGAGGCCGGCCAGCACTCGATATCTGGTTCTCGGAATCATTCCTCTCATTATGGCGAGGGCGTCGCGGCAAGTCCAGTGGGTGGCGTGGAGACGAACGCCCGAGCCACACCGCCCAGAAACCGCCGCTTCAGATCCGGCCGCCGGTTGACGTCACGGAGGAACCCGATGAGGCAGGGTGCGAGCGCCGGGACGATCTGGAGGAGGCGGAACATCGCCCGGGGCCTGGCGCTGAACAGCAGCGAGCGGGCGTTGGCCGGCCGGCGCACGATTTCGTAGCGAGCGAGCCGGCGCGCGGAGCGGTCGCCGCTGCGCAGCGCTTCGAGCGCGACTTCGGCTAGCACCGCGGCATCCGCCACCGACATGTTGGCCCCCTGCCCCCCGGCCGGTGTCACCGGATGCGCCGCATCGCCAAGGAGGGCGATGCCGTCGCCGACGTATCGCGGGGCGTGGCCGAAGGGCCGGCGGAAATGCCCATCGCCCTCCGGGA
>JACQRE010000118.1 GCA_016206585.1 Candidatus Omnitrophota bacterium
CCTACTGCCTCCTGGACCGGCTCATTCCCCCTATGACCAAGCTCCAGCTCGAGTTCGAGCTGCCCGACGGCGGCCGGCGTCTGCGCATCCGCGGCACCGGGGTGGTCGTCCGGGCGGAGCCCGTGGTCTCGAGTGCCGAGCGGGGCCAATACCATATCGCCATCTTCTTCTCGGAGATGAGCGAGCGCCATCGCGCCGCCATCTCCAAATTCGTCCGCCAACGGTTGTCGCCCAGCCCGTCGACCCCCTAACCGTGCCGTGTGGTGGTGGCTGCTTGCCGTCGCGCTCTCCCTGGTGAGCTGGGGCGTCGCCTCTGCCCGGCGCGTCCTCTATCCCGAGCGGCACGTCCTGCCGATCCCTGATCCGCTGCCCGTCTGCACCTCCAAAACGCTGACCGCCTCGGACGGACGCGCCTTCGACGTGTGGCGGTTTGACGCCCCCGCCCCGCGCGGCCGCGTGCTCGTCTGCCACGGCTTCTACGCGAACCGCTACCAGGTGATGGGCATGGCGGACGGCCTGCGGCAGCGCGGATATGAAACCCTCCTCTTCGAGCTGCGTGGCCACGGCGACCGTCCGGGACCGTGTACGCTGGGGGTGCGGGAATGCGGCGACGCCGAGGCGGTCATCCGGTGGGCCGCCGCCCGCGACGGCGCGCGTCCGCTGCCCTTGGGCGCGGTGGGGTTTTCCATGGGGGCGTCGGTGGTCTGCCAGCTCGCCGCCCGCACGCCAGCACTCCAGGCGCTGATCGCCGATTCGCTCTACTCGCGGCTGTTTCCTATCCTGGCGAAAGAGATCCGGCAGCGGTATGCCCTCCCGGCGATCCCGTTCGTCTGGCTGACGTGGTGGAGCGTGCAGCTGGCCCTGGGCCGCCGCCTGAGCGCGGCGGATCCGGCCGCCCTGGCTCCGCGCCTGCGGCAATCGCTCCTGGCCATTCAGGGCGGGGAAGACCGCCGGGTGCCGCCGGCGTGCGGCGAGGAGTTTGTCCGGCGCTGGGCCGGATCCGTCGAGCGATGGGTCGAGCCGGAGGTGGGGCATGTCGGGATGTTCGCGCGCGATCCGCGGGCGTACTGCGACCGCGTCGCCGCCTTCTTCGACCGGACGCTGACGGGATCATGAGCAACGCCCTGTGGTATCATCATGTGTCAATGGGTGGCGGCTGCGAGGATCGATGAAACCGGTTCTGATCATCGCGCACCGGGGCGCCTCGGCCGTGGCACCGGAGAGCACGCGGGCGGCGATTCGCGCGGCCGCGCGCTCCGGGGCTGGGATGGTGGAGCTTGACGTGCAGATGACGCGGGACGGCCGGCTCGTCATCTTCCACGACGACCGGCTGGAGCGGACGACCAACGGACGGGGCCGGCTGACGCAACGCCGCTATGCGGAACTCACACGGTTGGAGGCCGGCCGCTGGTTTCATCCCCGGTTCGCCGGCGAATCGATTCTCCTCGTCTCGCAGGCGTTTCGCGTGATCCCCCCGCGGATGGGCGTGAACTTGGAGCTGAAACGGACCCGCCGGCGCGCCCGGCTGCTCGTCCGGCTGCGCCGCATCCTGCGCGGGGCTGCGGTCAGGGGGCGGCTCCTCGTCTCCGCCTTTGACCCCGCGCTGCTGCAGCCGCTCCAGGGGAGCCGCCTCGCCCGGGCGCTGATTTGCCGGCGCGATCCGGACCGCTCCCTGCAGCGGGCGATCGCGCTCGGCTGCCTCGCCTGGCACCCGTTCCACACCCTCGTGACCCCGCGGCGCATCGCCCGCGCCCACGCCGCCGGCCTGCGCGTCCATGCGTGGACGGTCGACGATGTGCGCCTCGCCCGACGCCTCATCCGATTGGGCGTCGATGGACTCTTCACCAACGATCCCGCCCGCCTCGCCACGCGGCGGCTGCGATGACGACCTTTGAGTCCTCCCGCCCGCAAGACAAGTTGCTCATCCTGCGGCGGGTGCCGGTCTTCACGGCCTGCAGCGACGAGCAGCTCCACTTCATCGCCGACCGGACGCGCCTCGTGGAGTACAAGAAGGGGGAGATCATCTACCGGGAAGGGGAGCGGGCGGAGGGGTTCTACATCGTCAGCTCGGGGCGGCTGCGCGTCTTCAGCGTCGTGGACGGCCGCGAGGACACGGTCACGGTGCTCCACAACGGCGACTCCTTCGGCGAGATGTCGCTCCTGCTCGGCGAGAACCACTCCGCGACGGTCCAGGCGATCAACGATACGTTCGTCCTGCACCTCGCCAAACAGGACTTCGAGGATGTCATCAACCGGATCCCCTCCCTGGTCCTCTACCTCAGCCGGCTCCTGTCCAAGCGGCTGCGCACGCGGCAGCGGGGCGGGGAGTTTTCCGAGTCGACCATTGTCGCGGTCTACAGCGCCGCCACGGGGGTGGGGCGGACCTCGTTCGCCGTCGCCCTCGCCGCGCTGTTGAAACAGGAGACCGGGCACGAAGTCGTGATGGTCGACTTCGGCGAGGCGGAAGGGCATCCGTTGCTGTACGGGACGGGGGCCATGCCCACGCCGGCCCGCCGCACGCTGAGCGATGCCGTCTCCGAAGGGGTGTTCGACGAGGCGGTGGCCGACCACCCCCTGGGGTTCCACATCCTGTTCGCCAGCGCCCTCCTGTCGGAGTCCCGCGGCGAGCAGGCGATCGCCCCCCTCCTGAACTTCCTGACCAAGCGGTTCCAGTACATCCTCATCGATCTGCCCGTCGAGCTCAACCCGCCGATCCTGAAGGCGCTGACCCAGTCGGATCTCATCTACCTGATCACCGATGCCCAGCAGGAGCACCTGGTGCACACGAACGCGCTCCTCCACCGACTCCAGGCGTCGATGGGGACCGTGGAGCAGCGGATCAAAGTCGTCCTGAACTTGCGGGACGGGCTGGAGGCCGGGGTGCCGCTGCAGGAGGCGGCCCAGCAGCTCCGTCAGCCGATCGCCTTCACGCTGCCGCATATTCCCTCCATCTCCAGCCGGATGACCGTCGAGGAGTTCCAGCGGCTGCTCGCCACCCAATCCCCCTACGCGATGACGGTGCGCCGGACCGCCCGCGAACTGGGCGGCCTGCTCGTTGGGCTGGCCCTGGGTTCGGGGGCGGCACTCGGCCTGGCGCACATCGGCGTCCTGAAAGTGATCGAACGCGAGCGCATCCCCATCGACATCATCGCCGGGTCGAGCATCGGCGCGCTGATGGCGGGGCTGTGGGCCTCGGGCCATTCCGCCGAGGATCTGGAGCGGATGGCGCTGGAGTTCAAGAACCCCTGGGACATCCGCCGGCTCTTCATCCTGGATTTTGGTATTCCCATCTTCAGCCTCATCGTCGGCACGCTGGCCGGCATCGGCGTCGGCTGGCTGGCCGGGTTCTGGACCGGCCTGCTCTTCGGGTTCTTGGTCTCCATGGCGCTGGGCCTGATCCTGGGACCGCTGGCCGGCGGACCGATCCAAGGGGCCCGCCTCATGGCGAAGCTCGAGCAGGATTTCGGCGGCAAGACGTTTGAGGAGACCTGGCTGCCGCTCAAGATTGTGGCCGCGAACCCGATGGCGCGCGAGGAGGTGATCTTCGACTCCGGTCCGCTGGCCCCGGCGGTGCGCGCCTCGGTGTCGATTCCCGGAATCTTCAAGCCGATTGTCCTGCAGGGCAAGGTGTGTCTCGACGGCGGCGTGGTCAACCCGATTCCGGTCAGCGTGCTCAAGCGCGCGGGAGCTCACCACGTCATCGCGGTCAACGTGTTTCCCACGACCCCCGAGCTGATGGCCCACCGCCAGGAGCTGCTGCGGCGGCGGACCGAGCGGGACGGGATGCTCGCCTCCCGGAGCCTGCCGTTCCGGTTGTGGTTTCGCATCCGCCAGGAGCTGATCCGCTCGGTCTCGCCGCTGGTGTTCGACGTGATCATGCGCTCGATGCAGTCGATGGAGCACCAGATCGCGGAGGTCGCCTGCCGCGAGGCGGATCTGACCCTCCGGCCCACCGTGCCGGGCTCGCACTGGCTCGAGTTCTTCAACCCGGAGAAGTTCATCCGCCGCGGGGAAGAGGTGACGCTCCAGCATTTGCCGGAGCTGAAGCGGTTGGCGGGAGTCCGTCACGTTGACAACGCCTAAGACGGCCAGTACGATGGGAAGGTTACGCTAACTCCAAGAGAGGTCGTGAGATGCCGCGCGAGGTCGTGATCGTCGATGGGCTGAGAACCCCGCAGGGGATGTTCGGCGGGGCGCTCAAGTCATTGACCGCCCAGGAGTTGGGCCGGGCGGTCCTCCAGGAGCTGCTGAAGCGCACGAACCTGAAGCCGGCGGAGGTTGAAGAGGTCATCGTCGGCTGCGTCGGGCAGGGCTCCGACGCGCCCAACATCGCCCGCATCATCGCCCTGCGCGCCGGCATCCCCATCCAGACGCCGGCCTTTACGGTCCAGCGCAACTGCGCCTCAGGGCTCCAGGCGATCGTGAGTGCGGCCCAGAACATCCTCTGCGGCGACCGGGACGTGCAGATCGCCGGCGGGACCGAGTGCATGAGTGCCTCCCCCTACGTCAGCCGCGACCTGCGCTGGGGCAAGCGGCTGCGCCACTCGGAGATGATCGACACCGTGTGGGAAGGGCTGACCGACCCGGTGTGCGGCCAGATCATGGGCCAGACCGCGGAGAACCTCGTTGCGGAGTGCGCCATCAGCCGCGCCGACCAGGACCGCTTCGCGCTGCTCTCGCATCAGCGCGCCTACCGCGCCACGCGGGAGCACCGCTTCAAGGATGAGCTGGCCACGCTCCAGATTCCCAAGCGCGCGATGGGACGCGAGCTGCCGCCCGAGCCCTTCACGCAGGACGAGGGCATCAACCCCGGCCTGAGCGAGCCGCTGCTCAGCCAGTACCCGCCCATCTTCAAGGAGGGCGGGTCGGTGACGTCGGGCAACAGCTGCTTCAACGCGGATGGAGCCGCCATGGTCCTCATGATGACGGCGGAGAAGGCCAAGGCGCTGGGCTACACGCCGCTGGCGAAGGTCCGCGCGTACGCGTTCGCCGGCCTGGAGCCGGAGCGGATGGGGCTTGGGCCGGTCCTTGCCGTGCCGGCCGCGCTCAAGCGCGCCGGGCTGACCCTGAAGGACATCCAGCTCATCGAGCTGAACGAGGCCTTCGCCGCGACCTTCCTCGCGTGCGAGCAGCTGATGGGCTTTCACCGCGAGATCACGAACGTCAACGGCGGCGCGATCGCGTTGGGCCATCCAGTCGGGGCGACCGGCACCCGCATCACCGTCACCCTGCTGCATGAGATGAAGCGCCGCAGCCTGTCGCTGGGCGTGGCGACCGCCTGCATCGGCGGCGGGCAGGGGGCGGCCATCGTCTTCGAGCGGACCTGATGTATATCTACAAAACCGCCGTCATCGGGGCCGGCGCGATGGGGGCTGAGATCGCGCAGGCGATCAGCTTCAGCGGCGTGCCGGTGCTCCTCAAGGACGTCAACCAGGAGGCCGTGAACCGCGGCCTTGAGGTCGTCCGCAAGGTCTACCAGCGCCGCGTCGACCGGGGCAAGATGACCCAGGACGAGCTGGAGAAGAAACTCACGCTGGTGACCGGCGTCACCGACTACAGCGGCTTCAAGGACGTGGATCTGGTCATCGAAGCGGTGCCGGAACAGCTGGCACTCAAGCAGCGGATCTTCAAGGAGCTGGACACGGCGGTGCAGGCATCCGCCGTCCTCGCCTCGAACACCTCCTCGCTGTCGATCTCCGCGCTCGCCGGCGTCACCAAGCGGCCCCACAAGGTGGCCGGGATGCATTTCTTCTACCCCGCCCACAACATGAAGCTGGTGGAGGTGATCCCGGGCCTGGAGACGTCCGAGGAGACCACCGCCGACATCACCGCGTTCGCCGAGACGCTCCGCAAGCTGCCGGTCCGGGTCAACGAGTGCCCGGGCTTCCTGGTCAACCGCATCCTCATGCCGTACCTGAACGAGGCGGCCTGCTGCGTGCAGGAGGGGGCCGCGACCGCGCGGCAGATCGACGAGGCCATGGTGGAGTTCGGGTTTCCCATGGGACCGTTCACGCTCGTCGACAACCTGGGATTCGATGTGTGCCGGGAGGTGGTGAACGTCCTCCTCGACGCCTACGGCTCGCGGATGCAGCCGGCGGCGATCTGGGAGCGGCTCCATGCGCTCAAGCGCTACGGCACCAAGTCCGGGGCCGGGTTCTACCTCTACGGCGACCGGGCCGGGCAGCCCGACCCGGATCTGGACCGGATCATCCAGGAGCTGCGCGCGCAGCAGAAGACGCCCACCGAATTCTCCGCCCACCGCCTGGTCTTCCCGATGATCAATGAGGCGATCCGCTGCCTCGAGGAGCAGGTCTGCACGGCGGCCGACGTCGACCTCGCCGTCATCGCCGGCCTGGGATTCCCGCAGTCCAAAGGCGGGATCCTCCACTACGCCGACGGCGTGGGGCTGCACGTCGTGCTCGCCGAGCTCGAGGGGTTCGTGAAGCGCTACGGCGAGCGGTTCTGGCCCTCGCCGCTCCTCAAGCGCCGGGTCGCCGCGGGCCACTTGGGCCAGTCGGCCAAGAAGGGCTTTTTCGACTACACCGGTTAGCGAGTTCGCGCGTTGGCGCGTTCGCGAGCTCATGTGAGGAGAGACCATGCCCGTCACATCAGGACAGAACGTGAAGGTGGCGATCGAGGATCGTGTGGCGGTCGTAACGATCGACCACCGGCCGGTCAACGCGTTGGACCGTCAGACCTTGGAAGAGCTGGGACAGGCGATGGAGGCCATGGCGGGCGATCCCTCGGTCAAGGTGGTCATTCTCACGGGCGGCGGCTCCTTGGCCTTCGTGGCCGGCGCGGACATCAAGGAGGTGTCGCAGCTGGGCTCCGCCGACGCGGCCAAGGCGATGGCGACCTTGGGCCAATCCGTGTTCTTGAAAATCCAGCGGCTGAACAAGCCGGTGATCGCCGCCATCAACGGCGTGTGCCTGGGCGGGGGGTGCGAGCTCGCGATGGCGTGCCATCTGCGGATCAGCGGCGACCGCGCCCGGTTCGGCCAGCCGGAAATCAACCTCGGCATTATCCCGGGGTGGGGCGGCACCCAGCGGCTGCCGCGGCTGATCGGCCGCGCGAAGGCGATCGAGTGGATCCTAACCGGCGACATGTACTCGGCTCAGGAAGCGCTGCGGCTCGGGCTCGTCAACCAGGTCGTCCCCCAGGATCAGGTGCTGAAGGTCGCCAAGGACTTCGCCCGCAAGATCGCCTCGAAAGGGCTGGTGGCGATCCAGCAGTCGCTCAGGGCCATTGAAGAGGGGTTGCAGCTTTCGCTCGAGCAGGGTCTGGCGCGCGCGGCCGAGGCCTTCGGGCTCGTCGCCTCCTCGGAGGATTCCCGCGAGGGCGTGCGCGCCTTCCTCGAGAAGCGCCAGCCGCAGTTCAAGGACCGTTGACCGGTGTCGGGGCCACGGAAGGATCGGGCGTGAGCATGGAGCCAGCCGCCACGGATCCGCACGCGCTCCTGGGGAAGGGGTCGCCCGAAGCGCTCGAGGTGACGGAGGCCGCCCGCGAGGTCGAGTGGCGGCATCCCAGCGTCGTGGCCGACCTGTTCATGGGCCGCGCGCGCTTCGACCTGGTGTTCCCATTCCCCGAGCAGGACCCCGCCGACCGGCAGATCGGCGACGAGTTTCTGGCCCGCCTCACGCCCTTCCTCAAGGCCCAGGTCGATCCTGACGAGATCGACCGGACCGGGGAGTTGCCGCCCCAGGTCATCCAGGGCCTGGCGCGCCTTGGCTGCTTCGGGATGAAGATCCCCAGCGCGTACGGCGGGCTGGGGCTGTCGCAGACCAACTACAACCGCGTCATCGCGCTGCTGGGCAGCTACTGCGGCTCC
>JACQRE010000119.1 GCA_016206585.1 Candidatus Omnitrophota bacterium
ACGCCCTGCTGGTCGAGATGGACGGCTTCGACACCCAGGAAGGCATCATCCTGATGGCGGCCACCAACCGGCCCGACGTGCTCGATCCCGCCCTGCTGCGCCCGGGCCGGTTCGACCGGCAGGTGGTCATCAGCCTGCCCGACATCAACGGCCGCGAGGCGATCCTCAAAGTCCACACCCGCAAGATCAAGCTCGGCAAGGAGGTCGACCTGAAGTCGGTCGCCCGGCAGACGCCCGGCTTCTCCGGCGCGGATCTGGCCAACCTTGCCAACGAGGCCGCGCTGCTCGCCGCCCGGCTCAACAAGGACGTCGTGACGATCGATGAGATGCAGAAGGCGGTGGAGCGGGTGATCGCCGGCCCCGAGCGCAAAACCCGCATCCTCAACGAGCGGGAGAAGCGGATCACCGCGTTCCATGAGTCCGGCCACGCGCTGGTCGCCCTGCTGGTGCCGGACACCGACCCGCTGCACAAGGTGTCCATCATCCCGCGGGGCGCTCAGGCGCTGGGCTACACGATGCAGCTGCCGGTGGAAGACCGCTACACGATCAGCAAGAAGGAGCTGCTCGCCAGGATGACCGTCATGATGGGCGGCCGCGCCGCCGAGGAACTCGTGTTCAACGAGATCACGACCGGCGCCCAGAACGATATCGAGACCGCCACGGACATGGCGCGCCGGATGGTGTGCGAGTTTGGCATGAGCGAGCGGCTCGGCAGCCTTACCTACGGCAAACGGGAGCGGCAGATGTTCCTCGGCCGCGACCTCTTCGAGGAGCGCAACTACAGCGAGCAGACGGCGGTCCTCATCGATGAGGAGGTGCGCCGGCTCGTGGACGGCTGCTACGACCGCGCCCGGAAGACGCTGCTCGATCACCGCACCCAGCTCGATCTCCTGGCGACCACGCTGTTGGAGAGGGAAGTGCTCGACGGGGACGAAGTGAAGCGGCTCGTCAGCCCCGCCGGCACATCCTCCGACGCGGCCGCGTCGCATCCCGAGAACAACCGGCCGCCCGCCGCCTAACGGCTGGTGGTGTCATGCCTGTCCTGACGCGATCCGCCGCCCAGCCTCTCTCATCACGCCGTCCAGCCGCGCGCCGTCTGACCATTCCGTGCGGCCGCACCCGGTTGGTCTGCCGCGGGCGGCCGCTGGTCATGGGCATCCTGAACGTCACGCCGGATTCGTTCAGTGACGGCGGCCACTACGCGGATCCGGAGGCCGCCCTCATGCGCGCGATCCGCATGGAAGCCGAGGGGGCGGATCTGATCGATGTGGGCGGAGAGTCCACCAGGCCGGGATCGGCCGGTGTGCCGGCCGCGGAAGAGCTGCGCCGGGTGATGCCGGTGATCGAACGCCTGGCCCGGACGCTCCGCATCCCGGTGTCGGTCGATACGGCTAAAGCCGAGGTGGCCGAGCGCGCGTTCGAGGCCGGAGCCTCGATCCTCAACGACGTCACCGCCCTGCGGCATGACCCCCGGATGGCGGGCGTTGCCGCCCGCGCCAAGGCCGCGGTGATCCTGATGCACATGCGCGGCACGCCGCGGACGATGCAGCGGGCACCCCGCTACCGCGATGTCGTGGAGGAGGTCGCCGGGTTCCTGCAGGAGGCGGCCTTGCGGGCGCAGGTGCAGGGGATCGCGCGGAACCGCCTGCTCATCGATCCCGGGCTGGGCTTCGGCAAGACCGTGACCCACAACCTGGAGCTGATGCGTTCGCTCGACCGGTTCGTGGCGCTGGGGATGCCGGTCGTGGCCGGGCCGTCCCGCAAGTCGTTCATCGGGAAGGTGCTCGAAGCCGACGTGCCGGATCGGCTAGTCGGCACGTTGGCGTGCGTGGCACAGGCCCAGCGCTGCGGCGTGCACATCGTGCGGGTGCACGACGTGGGGCCTGCCGTCCAATTGATCCACATGTTGGAAGCCATTGAGGCGTCTCATGCGGCTCGGGGTTAACATCGACCACATCGCCACGGTGCGGCAGGCGCGGCGGGGCGCGGTGCCGGATCCCGTCGAGGCCGCGTTGACCTGTGAGCGCGCCGGAGCCGACGGGATCGTCTGCCACCTTCGGGAAGATCGGCGTCACATCCAGGATGCGGACGTCCGCCGCCTGCGGCGGGCGATCACCACGCGGTTTAACTTGGAGATGTCGATTGCCCCCAGCGTCGTCCGTGTCGCACTGGCGGTCAAGCCGGATCAGGTCACGCTCGTCCCTGAGCGGCGCCAGGAGCTCACGACCGAAGGCGGCCTCGATGTCGCCAAGTTGCTGCCCGCGCTCCGCCCGCTGATCCGCCGGTTCCAGGCGCGCGGGATTGCGGTGAGCCTGTTCATCGATCCCATCGAGCGGCAGCTGGCCGCCGCCCGTAAGAGCGGAGCCGGCGTGATCGAGCTGCACACCGGCCGCTATGCGAATGCCCGCGACCGAGCCCGGGCACCCAGCGCAGCTGGGTGGGCGACGGGAGTGCCGTCAGCCGCGAGGCTGACGGCCACCCCGGCGAGGGCGCGCGAGCTCGAGGCGCTGCAGAGGGCCGCCCGGCGCGGCCGCGCGCTGGGGCTGGCGGTGGCCGCAGGGCACGGGTTGGATTACGCCAACGCCGCGGCGGTTGCCAAGATCCCGGAGATCGAGGAGCTGAACATCGGCTTTTCGATCATCGCGCACGCACTCTCCGTGGGGCTTGAAACCGCCGTGCGCGAGATGGTCACGCTCATGCAGCGGGAGGAGGCGCATGCCGTCTCGGCGTAGGACGATCGGCTGCGGGGTTGACGTGGTGGAGTTGGCGCGATTCCGGCAGGCGGTGACGCGGGGCGGCCAGGCGTTCCTGCATCGGATCTTCACGTCCGACGAGGAGCGCTACGCCGCCGCGCGCAAGCGCACGACGATGCTCCACCTGGCCGGCCGGTTCGCCGCCAAAGAGGCGGTCATCAAAGCGGTCGCACAGGTGGATCCCAAACGGCTGCTGGCGATGAAGCAGGTGGAGATCCGCAACGACCGGATGGGCCGCCCGCACGTGGTGCTCCATGATAAGCGGCGCAGCCGCTTGAACATCCACGTCAGCCTCTCGCACGTCAACAGCGTCGCCGTCGCCAGCGCCATCGCCATCCGATGAGAACTTCTCTATGGGCGACGGGGTGGCCTCCGGTAGCGTCCTCGGGGAGCCCTCCTTCGGCGTCCCTCTCGGACGCTCCCCTCGGCTCCCCGTCGCGCTGGCCTTGGACGAGGAGCGAGCAATCTGAAGAGGGCAATCGGTGATTGGGTAGCGCTGGGTATCCGGCGGGTGGCACGGAGCCGGAGCCCTCAGATCCGCGCTCGGGGGTCCCCGCCCGGCGGGGCCCGGCGCGGATCTGAGGTGGCGCAGTGACAGGACCCGCCGGTGGTAGAAGAGAATAGCGAGCCTTCATGATTCAACCTGGATTGTTGCCGCGGCGGTCGCCAGACGCGCACAAGGGTGATGCGGGGCGGGTGTTTCTCGTGGCGGGCTCGCGGGGCTTAAGCGGGGCGGCGGCGCTGTGCACGATGGGGGCGCTGCGGGTCGGGGCGGGTCTCGTGACGCTGGGGCTGCCAAAGAGCCTCCACGATCCGATGGTGGAGAAGCTCACCGAGGCGATGTTCCGCG
>JACQRE010000112.1 GCA_016206585.1 Candidatus Omnitrophota bacterium
CAGCACGGCGTCAACATCATGGAGTTCTGCAAGAAGTTCAACGAGGAGACCAAGGGACGGGAAGGGTTGGTGCTGCCGGCCGTCATCACGGTCTACGAAGACCGCTCGTTCACGTTCATCGTCAAGAGCCCGCCGGTCTCCATCCTGCTGAAGCAGGCCTGCGGGATCGCGAAGGCCTCCGGGAACACCCCGCGGGAGAAGGCCGGCCAGGTGACGAAGACCCAGGTCGCCGACATCGCCAAACAGAAGCTCCAGGACCTGAATGCCCACGACCTCGAGGCCGCCTGCCGGATGATCGCCGGCACGGCCCGCAGCATGGGCATCGACGTGGTGGAAGGGTAAGGATGCCGAGCAAACGGTTTGCGCAAGCCGCAGCACTCGTGGATCGCAAGACGGAGTATCCGCTCGAGAAGGCGGTGAGCGTCCTCAAGGAGTTCCCGGCGACCAAGTTCAACGAGACGGTGGAGTTATCCGTCTCCCTGGCCATCGACCCGAAGAAGACGGACCAGGTCGTGCGCGGCACGGTGACGCTGCCGCACGGCACCGGGAACACCCGGCGGGTGGCGGTCTTCTGCAAGGGCGAGCAGGAGCTGCAAGCGAAGGAGGCCGGCGCGGAGTACGTCGGGGGCGCTGAGCTGATCGAGAAGGTGCAGGGCGGCTGGATGGAGTTCGACGTGGCGGTCGCCACCCCCGAGATGATGCGCGACGTCTCCCGCCTCGGGAAGATCCTGGGTCCGCGCGGCCTGATGCCCAATCCCAAGAGCGGCACCGTCACCGATGACGTGGCCAAAGCGATCAGCGAGATCAAGCGGGGCAAGGTCGAGTTCAAGATGGACAAGCTCGCCAACATCCACTTCGTGATCGGCAAGCGCTCCTTCGAGCCGCAGCAGCTCATCGACAACGGGCGCGTCGCCATCGAGGCGGTCGTGCACGCGCGGCCCTCCTCACTCAAGGGCCGCATGATCCGGCGCATCAGCCTCTCCAGCACGATGAGCCCGGGCATTCCGCTGAAGACGGACGGGCTCGAAACGGACACCGCACAGGACGACTGACGATGGCCAAAGTCGGGCGGATGGTCAAGGAATCTAGCGTGGCGGAAGTCGCCGCCAGGCTCTCGGAGCGGCCGAACTTCTTCGTGACGAGCCTCACCCGCCTGCCGGCCTCCGACGCGGACCTGTTCCGCCGCAAGCTGTCCACGTCTCAGGCCAAGCTCGTGATGGTCAAGCGCCGATTGAGCCACCGGGCGCTGGAGCCGCTCAAGATCTCCGGGCTGTCGGAGCTACTCGAGGGCTCGGTGGGGGTGATCCTGGCCGGCGAGGACTTCTTGCAGGTCGCCAAGGTCCTGATCGACTTCCACAAGGGCCGCGAGGAGCAGCTCATCGTCCGAGGCGCGGTCATCGACGGCCAGCTGCTGGACAAGAGCCGCGTGCAGGAGCTGGCGAGCCTGCCGTCGAAGCCCATCTTGCTAGCACACGTCGTGGCCACGCTCGAAGCGCCGATCGCCGATGTGATCTTCACCATTGAGCAGTTGATCGGCGAGCTGGCCTGGGTCACCGAGCAGGCAGCAGCCAAGCAACCGACGCAGACACAGGAGGAGGGCACACCATCATGACCGAGCCGTTGACCAAGCGGGTTGAAGACGCGTTGAAGTTGACCGAGGACATGACGGCGATCGAGCTGGCCAGCTACGCCAAGGCCATGCGCGACAAGTTCGGCATCACCGCGACCCCCATGGCGATGGCCGCGGGCCCCGCCGCGGGCGGAGCGGCACCTGCCGCCGAGGCGCAGGATGTCTTTGACGTGATCCTGGCCGCCGCCGGCACGAACAAGATCCAGGTCATCAAGGAGATCCGCGCCATCACGAGCCTCGGCCTGAAGGAAGCCAAGGATCTCGTGGAGTCGGCTCCGAAACCGGTCAAGACCAGCGTGAAGAAGGAAGAGGCGGAAGAGATCAAGAAGAAACTGGAAGCCGCGGGAGCCCAGGTGCAGCTGAAGTAATCCGCTCGAGGTAGGGACCCCAGCCCATGAGCAAAGTGGTCAGCTTTGCCAAGTTAACCGAAGGCCTTACTCCGCCGGACCTCGTGGAGGTTCAGAAGCGGTCGTACTGGGACTTTCTGCAGCTGGAGGCGCCGAAGCACAAGCGGCAGAACGCCGGCCTGCAGGCGGCATTTCTCGAGACCTTTCCGATCGAGAGCCCGGACAAGACGTACCGCCTGGACTACGTCCACTACAGCCTCGGCAAGCCCAAGTACACGGTCGGCGAGTGCCTCCGCAACGGCCTCTCCTACGCCGCACCGCTCAAGGTGAAGCTGCGGCTTGCGGGTCCCAAGGACGCGAAAGAGCAGGAGGTCTACTTCGGCGAGATCCCGCTGATGACGGAGACCGGGACCTTCGTGATCAACGGCGATGAGCGCGTGGTCGTCAGCCAGCTCCACCGCTCGCCCGGCGTCACGTTCGAGGTGACGGTCCACCCGACGGGCAAGCGGCTGTTCTCCGCCCGCATCATCCCGTACCGGGGGGCGTGGGTGGAGCTTGACTTCGACACGGCGGACGTCCTGCACGTGTCGATCGACCGGCGCCGCAAGATCGTGGGCACCATCCTCCTCAGGGCGCTCGGCTACTCCACGGATGAGGACATCCTCAACGCCTTCGGCAAAACCGAGACCGTCAGCTTCAGCCAACCCGAGGATCTGAAACCGCTTATCGGCAGCTTTCTCGGCGAGCGGATCATGGACAGCACGACCGGCCGGATCGTCCTGCGCGCCGGCACCAAGATCTCGGAGGAGTGGCTCGACACGATCTGGCAGAGCGGCAAGCGCGAGCTCAAACTCGTCAGCGACGCGCCGGCCGAGATCCTCAAGACGCTCGAGAAGGACCATACGACCAGCCGCCAGGAAGCCCTGCTCGACATCTTCCGCCGGCTGCGGCCCGGCGACCTCGTCAACCTCCCCTCCGCGGAAACCTTGATCCAGCGCCTCTTCCTCGACCCCCGCCGCTACGACCTAGGCAGTGTCGGCCGGTACGTCCTCAACCGGAAGCTCAGCATGAGCGAGGGGCTGACCGCGCGCCTCCTCAGCGGGCAGACCGTCGTGCAGGTCATCAAGTACCTCCTGGGCCTGCGCCGCGGCGAGGGCGAGATCGATGACATCGACCACCTGGGCAACCGGCGCGTCCGGTCGGTGGGGGAGTTGGTCTACCACCAGTTCCGGCTCGGGCTCGAGCGGCTGGAGCGGACGATCCGCGAGCGCATGGCGGTCTACGACCTCGAGAAGGTCATGCCGCACACGCTCGTCAACTTCAAGCTGGTCGCCTCGGTCGTGCGCGACTTCTTCGCGCGCTCGCAGCTGTCCCAGTTCATGGACCAGACCAACCCGCTGGCCGAGTTGACGCACAAGCGGCGGCTGAGCGCCCTCGGCCCCGGCGGGCTCTCGCGCGAGCGGGCGGGGTTCGAGGTCCGCGACGTCCACCCCTCCCACTACGGCCGGATCTGCCCGATCGAGACCCCCGAGGGTCCCAACATCGGCTTGATCGCCTCGCTCTCCACCTACGCCCGGGTCAATGAGTTCGGGTTTATTGAAACCCCGTACCGCCGGGTGGTGAACGGCCACGTGACCGATCAGGTGGATTACCTCTCGGCCTTGGAGGAGGAAAAATACGCGATCGCCCCGTGCCATCTCAAGCTCGACAAGAAGGGCCGCTTCCTGGAGGAGCTGATCACCTGCCGCAAGGCCGGCGAATTCACCATCGTGAACCCCGGGGATATCGGGTACATGGACGTGTCCCCCAACCAGCTGGTCAGCGCCGCGGCCTCGTTGGTGCCGTTCTTGGAGCACGACGACGCCAACCGCGCCTTGATGGGATCCAACATGC
>JACQRE010000113.1 GCA_016206585.1 Candidatus Omnitrophota bacterium
CAGCAGCGCCGGGTCGAGGACGCTCTCCTGCGCGTTGGTGGCCCCGATGACCACGACGTTGAACTTGGAGCTCTCCAACCCGTCCATCTGGATGAGCAGCTCGTTGACGGTGTTGTTCCGTTCGGTCTGCGCGCCGAAGCCCAGGTCTTGGCCGCGCGACGTCCCCACAGCGTCCAGCTCATCGATGAAGATGATGCACCCCCCCTCCATCTTGGCGAACTGCTGCGCCTTCTTGAAAATCTTCCGCACGCGCGCCGGGCCGGTGCCGACGAAGATCTCGATGAACTCCGAGCCGGAGACCGAGAGGAACGGCAAGCCGGCCTCGGTGGCGATGGCCTTGGCCAGGTAGGTCTTGCCGCAGCCGGGCGGGCCGGAGAGCAGCACCCCGCGCAGGACCTTGCCGCCGATCAGCGCGACCTTGGCGTGGTCCTTCAGCAGCTCGACGACCTCCCACGCCTCCAGCTTGGCTTCCTCCATGCCGATGACTTCGTCCCAGCGGACGTTCACCGTGTCGCCCTTGACGCGGCTCTTGTCGACCTTGGCGAAGCTGCCGCCGCCATAGTGGAGCCAGGAGAGCATGACGATGAAGATGCCTGCGTAGAGGATCGACTGGATCGGGGTCATGGCGAAGAGCGCCATGAGGTAGGTGCGCTGGTAGGAGTCGATCTGCCACAGGGCGAAGATCGGCCAGGCGATCGACGCGATCAGCACGAGGACCACGGCGACCTTGACCCAGTGGATCTCCCAGAGCATGCGCAGATGCTGCCAGAAATTCCGTCGGCGTTTCATAGTAACTCTAACTATATCATGCGCGAGAGAACAGTGTCAACGCGACGCAAAGAATACACGAAATGCTGAACCTTTAATAAACGCTTAAGTTAGCGGGTTCGCGCGTGAGCGCGTTTGCGCGTTCAAGGGGAACGCGCTATAATTCTTCCCACCATGGCGGCGCGCATTCGCTCGCTTGCGGCACGGGAAATCCTCGACTCCCGCGGCACCCCCACGATTGAGGTGGACGTCCTCTTGGCCGATGGCTCGATCGGCCGCGCGGCGGTGCCCTCCGGGGCGTCCACCGGCACGCATGAGGCGCTGGAACTGCGCGACCCCGGCGATAAGCGCTACGGGGGCAAGGGGGTACGGCGCGCGGTGGCGAACGTCCGCGGGCCCATCGCCAAGGCGCTGAAGGGGGTCGACGCCTCCCGGCAGGCTGCGCTCGATGCGCGGCTCATCGCGCTCGACGGCACCCCGAACAAATCCCGGCTCGGCGCCAACGCCATCCTGGGCGTGTCGCTGGCGGCGGCCCACGCCGCGGCGAACAGCCGGCGGCAGCCGCTCTATCGCTCGCTCGGCGGCCCCACGGCGTGCGTCCTGCCCGTTCCGCTGATGAACATCGTCAACGGCGGCGCCCACGCCGACAACACGCTCGACATCCAGGAGTTCATGATCATGCCGATCGGCGCGCCCACGTGCGCCGACGCGCTGCGGATGGGGGCGGAGGTGTTCGCCACCCTCAAGAAGATCCTGAAGGCGCGCCATCAGACGACCGCCGTCGGCGACGAGGGCGGGTTCGCGCCGAGCCTCGCCTCCAACGAGGAGGCGATCCAGGTGGTGCTGCAGGCGATCGAGCAGGCCGGCTACAAGCCGGGCAAACAGGTCATGGTCGCACTCGACTGCGCGGCGAACGAATGGACCCATCAGGGCGCCTACCGCCTGGCCAAGAGCGATCCCAAGACCCTCGTGTCGTCCTCCAGGCTGATCGACCAGTACGCGCAGTGGGCTTCCCGGTACCCGCTCGCGTCGATCGAGGACG
This sequence comes from Candidatus Omnitrophota bacterium, assembly GCA_016206585.1. Classification (GTDB taxonomy): domain Bacteria; phylum Omnitrophota; class Gorgyraeia; order Aquiviventales; family Aquiviventaceae; genus JACQRE01. Next base: position 1,811 of record JACQRE010000113.1, read on the forward strand.
GGTTGGGCGAGGATGACTGGGCCGGGTGGCGCCAGCTGACGCAGGCGCTGGGCCGGCGCGTCCAGCTCGTGGGCGACGACCTGTTCGTCACCAGCGTCGAGCGGCTCCGGCGCGGGATCGCCCAACGGGTCGCCAACGCGATCCTCATCAAGGTCAACCAGATCGGCACGCTGACCGAAACGCTCCAGGCGGTCCGGCTCGCCCAGGAGGCGGGCTACGGGACGATCATCTCGCACCGCTCGGGCGAGACGGAGGACGTGACGATTGCGCACCTGGCGGTGGCGACCAACGCGGGGCAGATCAAGACCGGCTCGCTCTCCCGCAGCGAGCGCATCGCCAAATACAACGAGCTGCTGCGCATCGAGGAGCAGCTCGGCAAGCGGGCGGTCTACGCCGGGACGCGCTGGCCGTTGTTTGGTTCAAAGCAACACGTCACCAGGTCACCAGGTCACAAGGTCACAAAGGTCCAGGCATGACGGATCGGCTTCGACTTCGGCGCAAGCGGCAGGTGCAGGGGGCCGCGGTGCTGCTCGGGCTCGCCGTCTTCGGGCCGGGCGCGTACCAGTGGGGGCAGTTGTCGCTGGAGCAGCGCCGGCTGGACCGGCAGCTTGCGGCGCTCACCGCGGAGCAGGAGCGCCTCACACGCGAACAGCAACGGCTCGAATCCGACGCCGCGTACGTCGAAGGGCTCATCCGCTCCACCTTCAAGCTCTCCCAGCCCGGTGAGCTGGTCGTGCCCCTCGACCCCGCTGCTTCCAACAAGCGCTAGACTTCCCACGACGCTGCGGCGTTGACCGATGGCGCGCCGGCAGCTATAATAACGCTCACCGTATTTACTGCGGGGTGGAGCAGTCAGGTAGCTCGTCGGGCTCATAACCCGAAGGTCCCAGGTTCAAATCCTGGCCCCGCTACGCTTCTTCTCTTCCGGGAGCCCGCACGGGCTCCCGGAAATTTTTTTTCCAGATACTTGACAAACAAATAGTTTGTATATAAAC
>JACQRE010000117.1 GCA_016206585.1 Candidatus Omnitrophota bacterium
AACCTGCGAGCAGTGCCACTGGCCCGCCAAGTTCTTCGGCGCGCAGCAGAAGACGTTCAGCCACTACTTGGCCGATGAGGCCAACACGCCCTGGCAGATCCAGATGTTAATCAGGGTGGGAGGCGGCGATCCGAAGACGGGGGCCACGGGCGGCATCCACTGGCACATGAACATCAAGAACACCATCGACTACATTGCCACGGACGAGCAGCGGGGCGTGATCCCGTGGGTGCGGGTGACCGATGCGGACGGGCGCGTGGCCGAGTACATGTCGACGGAACAGCCGCTCTCCCCGGAGCAGATCGCGAGGGCGCAGATCCGCCGGATGGACTGCGTCGACTGCCACAACCGGCCGTCGCACATCTACCGGCCGCCCGACCGGGCCATCGAGGAGGCATTCGACGCGGGGCGGATGGACCGGAGCCTGCCGTACGTGAAGCGGGAAGGCATCCGGCTGCTGGCGGGTGACTACGCCTCCGAGGCGCAGGGGCGCGAGGCGATCCTCAAGGGGCTGGCCGCGTTCTACGCGAAGGAGTATCCCGAACTGTATCGGGACAAGGGGGTGGCCGTCCAGCAGGCGACGGTCGCGCTGCAGCAGATCTTCTCGACGAACATCTTCCCGGAGATGCGCGTCGACTGGCGCGCGCATCCGAACCACGTGGGACACCTGAACAGCATCGGCTGCTTCCGCTGCCATGACGGGCTGCACAAGAGCCAGGACGGGCAGGTCATCACCAAGAATTGCAGCGCCTGCCACACCATCCTCGCGCAGGGCACCCCTGAGGAGTTGGCCGGCGCCAACCTGCAGGAGCAGCCGTTCCGCCATCCCGTGGATGTGGGGATGGACGTGACGGAGCTGCGCTGCAACGACTGCCACACCGGCACGAGCGGGCTCTAGCCCCCGACATTCAAGATCCCCGATGCGATTGCGCCGCGCCCTCCCCGCACTCGTCCTCCTCGCGCTCAGCACCGGATCCCCGGGCGTGGCGATGGCCCAGGACGCGTCGGAGACGATGCTGGATGACGCGACGTGTCTGAGCTGCCACGGCGACGCCTCAAGCCCGCGATTCGTGGACGGGGCGGCCTTCGCGTCGTCGGTGCACGGCGCCCTCAGCTGTACCGGCTGCCACGGGGACGTCACCGCCGTCCCGCACGACGTGCCGCTCAAACCCGTCACCTGCTCCGCGTGCCACCAGCTGGAAACCGAGGTGTATCTCGGCAGCGACCACGGCGAGGCGGTCAAGTCCGGGGTGACGGAGGCCGCCTCGTGCCAGAGCTGCCACGGCAGCCCCCACGGGATCCGGGGGGGCCGGGATGCCGCCTCGCCGACCTTTCGCGCGAACATCCCGAAGACCTGCGCCCAGTGCCACGGCAAGACGGAGGAGATGGCCAAGTTCCATCTCAACCAGTTGGCGCCGGTCGCCTCGTATGAGGAGAGCGTCCACGGGCTGGCGCTCGCGCGCGGGGTCGTCAACGCCGCCGTCTGCACCGACTGCCACGGCGAGCACTCGATCACCGCCGTCAAGCAGGCCGCCTCCAAGGTCGCCCCGGCCCACATCCCGGAGACGTGCGGCCAATGCCACGCGGCGGAACGCCTCATCACGAAGTACCGGCTGCCGGGGCACGTGGTGGAGACGTACATGGACAGCTTCCACGGCCTCTCGCTGCAGCTGGGCTCGGTCACCGCCGCGAACTGTGCCTCGTGCCACGGCACCCACGACATCCTGCCCTCCAACGATCCGCGCTCCTCGGTCCATCCGGACAACCTCGCCAAGACCTGCGGCCAATGCCACGCCGGAGTCAGCGCCCAGGTCGCCCAGGGCCAGATCCATTCCGGCACGCGGCCCGGGCTGGAGCACCGCGTGGTGGGCTGGGTGCGGCGGTTCTACCTCCTCTTGATCCTGCTGGTGATCGGCGGGATGGTCGTCCACAACCTGCTGGATTTCCTGAAAAAATTCCGGGCCCACTACGCGCGGATGGCGGCCATCGGCGTGCGGCCGCGGATGAGCCTCAACGTGCGGATTCAACACGGGGTGCTGGCCCTCACGTTCCTCGCGCTGGCCTATACGGGTTTCGCCCTCAAATTCCCGCAGGCCTGGTGGGCGATCCCCTTCGTGGGACGCTTCGATTGGCGCAGCATCGGCCATCGGGCGGCGGCGGCGCTCTTCATCCTGCTCGCGCTCTACCACGCGTGGTACGTCCTGTTCACTTCCCGCGGCCGACACCATGTCCGGGCGCTGTCCCCTCGCCGTCTCGACCTGGTTCAACCGTTCCAGATGCTCGCCTACTACCTCGGCTGGCGGCGCGAGCGGCCGGTCTTTGCCCGCTACAGTTACATCGAGAAAGCGGAGTATTGGGCGCTCGTGTGGGGCTCGATCATCATGACGATCACGGGCGCCTTGATGACATGGGCATCCTGGACGTTGCGCATCTTCCCCAAGTGGTTCTTTGACGTCGTGGCGGCCATCCATTACTACGAGGCGATCCTCGCGTGTCTGGCCATCCTCGTCTGGCACTTCTACTTCGTGACGTTTGATCCAGACGAGTACCCCATGAAGTGGACGTGGATCACCGGGCTGCCCTCGCCGGCGGACCAGATCCATCGGGAGGACGACCCGCACGACCGCCGTCCGGACAAGAAGTGAAATGCCTATCAACGCTGTGCTATCATAACGCACACCTCCCAATGCCCCGATTCATTCGCTCCCTCGGTTCATTGCAGATCGCCGCGCCGCTGCTCATCACGATCGCCGTCGTGCTGGCCTGGGGCACCATCTACGAGACGCGCTACGGCACCGGGGCGGTCCAGCGGTTCATCTACACCTCGTGGTGGTTCCAGGCGCTGCTCGCGTTTCTGGCCCTGAACCTGGCGATGGCCGCCTATGAGCGGTATCCGTGGAAGCCCCGGCACGCGCCCTTCGTGCTGGCCCACATCGGCATCATCCTCATCCTGGTGGGCGGGATGATCGGCAGCCGGTTCGGCATCGACGGGCAGCTGATCATCCCGGAAGGGTCCGCCTCGCGCACCCTGCAGATGTTCACCAACGTCCTCGCCGTGAAGGCGTCCAATCCCGGCATCGAGCAGGAAATTCCCATCCGGTTCGAGACCCAGGCGTGGGTCCGCGAGCCGAAGCTCACCATCCCGCTACGCTTCGAGCAGCGGGCCATCCAGTTGACCGTCGACCGGTATTATCCCGACGCGGTCATCCACGAGATCGTGACGGGCGACGGGGCTGCGGACAACCCGGCCGTTCAACTGCAGGTGGAGCACGACGGCCAGCAGGAGACCTCGTGGCTGTTCGCCCGGGACCCCGAGCGCTTCGGCGTTGGGTGGGGCGAAGCGCACCTCCTGTTTCTGGAACCTCAGACCGAGGCGCAGCGCGACCAGCTGTTGGGGGACGGCGACCATGAGGCGCTGCCGCGCGGGGCGGTCTCGATCAAGGCGCCGGGGATGCGCAAGGCGGTGGAGGTCGCTGTGCCCGAGCGGTTCGACCATCCGGTGGCCATCGAAGGCACCGGGTATCGCCTCACCTTCAAGGACTACTTTCCCGACTTTGCCATGTCGGCGCAGGGGCTCGGCAGCCGGTCGGACCAGCCCAACAACCCCGCGGTGTCCTTTGTGCTGGAGGGCCCGGAGGGCGCGGATCCCTACCTGCTCTTTGCGCTCCATCCGGATTTTCAGGCGATGCACGGGTTCGCCCACCGCATCGAGGCGGAGGTGGCGTACCGGCACGACGCGACGGGTTCGCTGCCGCCCAATACGATCGCGATCATTCCGCTTGAGGCCGGCCGGCTCGCGGCGGTCCTGACGGATGCCGGGGGCCGCCGGCAGCGGATCAGCCCCCTGACGATCGACGAGTCGTACACGCACGCGTCGCTGGGCTACGCGTTCCGGGTGGCGGCGTACCATCCCAACGCCGAGCTCACGCAGGAGGTCTCCAATCGCAGCGACACGGTGCGCGCTCAAGCGGTGCACGTCACCGCGCGGGAAGGCGAGCAGGCCGCGGAGGCGTGGATCCTGCTGCGCGGCGAAGCCGAGCTGCCGCTGGGGGCGCATCCGCTGCAGGTGGCCTTCCGGCCATCGGAGCGCGAGCTGCCCGCCACGGTCAAGCTGCTCGACTTCCGGAAGATCGACTACCCGGGCACCGAGATGGCCTCCGGGTTTGAAGCCGATGTCGAGCTCACCGATCCGTGGCGCGGGCTCATGCTGATGCGCAAGATCTCCATGAACAACCCGCTGCGCTACCGCGGCTACAGCTTCTTCCAGTCCAGTTACATTCCCGGCTCGCCGGAAACGACGGTGCTCTCGGTCCGCAACGATCCGGGCACGCCGGTGGTGTATGCCGGGTTTCTCATCGTGATCGCCGGTGTGGTGGGGTTATTCGTGCGGCCTCGCCCGGCGCGCGCCTCGACGGCGCCTCGCGGACGACGCACGAAAGCGAAAGGTTGATCATGCATCTGCACAGACGAGTCGCGGCATGGCTGGTGATCAGCGCGGGCCTGGCGGTGTGCTCACCCCGCGCTTTTGCGGAACTCGCGGTGCCGAGCGAGGCGCGCCACGCCGCTGCGCGCATCGTGATTCAGCACGGCGGCCGCCACAAGCCGTTGGATAGCTTCGCCTGGGAAACGCTCAAACTCATCACCGGGTCGGCGCAATGGCAGGGCCAGCGCTCCGTCGACACCGTGGTCTCGATCCTGGCCGATTCGGATCGCTGGCAGGCGGTGCCGCTCATCGCCGTGCCGTTCGTGCCGCTGCGGGAGGCGCTGGGGATGGACCGGCACGCGGCGCGCATCTCATACAACGACGTCGTGGCCAGCCGCAAGTTGATGCGGATGCTGCCCCCGATCGTGCAGAAGCAGCAGGTCGATGAGAAGCTCACGATGCTGGAAAACGAGACCATGGACGCGTTCCAGCGCTTCGCCGCGCTGAGCGCGCTCTTCGAGCACCGGCTCGAGCTCGTGCCGCCGGCGCACGTGCTGGATCGTTCGTGGCTCCTCGTCCTTCAGCCCGAGGGCTATCCGGCGGAGCAGCAGGAGCGCATCCGCAGCGCCTGGAGCGCGTTCATCGCCGCGCTGCGCGGCGGCTCGCAGGAGGCCATCACGGCGGCCACGGTCGAGCTGGCTCGAACGTTGCGCGAGCTCAACCCGTCCGCGCAACCACCCGCCTGGCGCGTCGAACTGGAGCTCCTGTACAACCGGGTCGGGCCGTTCCGGATCGCCAAGCTGCTCTATCTGCTGGCGTTCCTGCTGTTTGCCTGGCGTCTCGGAGCGCCTCCAGCCGCGGCGGTGCGCGCAGGATTCTGGCTGTTGGGTGCGGCGTATCTGGCGCATCTGGCGGGCATTGCGATGCGGGTCCTGATCGGCGCGAGGCCGCCCGTCTCCAACTTTTTTGAAACGATGCTGTGGCTGCCCTTTGTCACGGTAACCGTGGCCCTCGTCTTCGAGCGGGTCTACCGCTCCCGCTACTTCGCGCTGGCCGCAGCGCTCCTGGCGGCCATTGTGCTGTCGCTCGCGGACGTCGTGCCGCTGGATGCCAGCATCTCGCCCGTCGTGGCGGTCCTGCACAGCAACCTCTGGTTGACGGTGCACGTGCTGACGATCGTTGCCAGCTACGGCGCCATCGCGCTCGCGGTCGGGTTGGCCCACGTGTACGCGGTGCTGTACCTCATGCGCCGGAGCGACCGGGACGCGTTTGATCGGATCGGGACCTTCCTCTACCGCGCGCTGCAGGTCGGGGTCGTCTTGCTGGCGGGCGGCATCATGCTCGGCGCGGTGTGGGCGAACGCCTCGTGGGGCCGCTACTGGGGATGGGATCCGAAGGAGACCTGGGCGCTGATCACGCTGCTGTGGTACATCGCGCTGCTGCACGGCCGGTTCGCCGGCTGGCTGCGGGGAATCGGCGTGCCGCTGGTCGCCATCAGCGGGTTTTTCCTGTTGTTGATGACGTACTACGGCGTGAGTTTCTATCTCGTCGGGCTGCACAGTTATGCGGGCGGCAACGCCAAACCGCTGCCGCCGCTGCTGATCGCCTACGCCGCCGCCGAACTCGCCTTCCTGGCGTGGGTGGGCGCGGCTGCCCTCTCCCGCCGTCCCCGTTCCAGCTAGCCGCCCCGCCATCCGGCCGTCGACATGACGGCCGTCATAGAGACGGCCCGCCGTGCCTGCTAGAGTCTTGGGGATGATCGACGTCACCAAGCTCTACTGCGGCCTCGACACCACGGGCGACCCGTTGCGCTACGGCCACCGGCGCGGCGCGGAGCACGGCCGCCCCCATCCGACCGAGCAGCATCCCCACGACGTGCCGCCCTCGGCCTCCGCGCGCAAACCGGTGGTCGTCTGGACGATGAGCCGCCGCTGCAACCTCCACTGCGTCCACTGCTACAGCGACTCCGCGAACCAGGCGTACGCGGGGGAGCTGACCGTCGGCGAGGCGAAGGTGATGCTGGCGGATCTGGCCGACTTCGGGATCCCCGCGCTGCTGCTCTCCGGCGGCGAACCGCTCTACCATCCCCACTTCTTCGAGTTGGCCGAGACCGCCCGGTCGCTCAACATGCGGCTCACCCTCTCGACCAACGGCACGCTGATCGATGCCAAGACCGCACAGCGCATCAAGGCCACGGGTTTCAGCTACGTTGGCATCTCCTTCGACGGGCTCGGGCCGGTGAACGACCGGTTCCGCGGAAAGCGCGGGGCCTTCGAGGCGGCACTCGCCGGCGTACGCCACCTCAAAGCCGTGGGCCAGAAGGTCGGCCTGCGCTTCACGCTGACCCGGAGAAACTTCGACGCGCTGCCGGAGATCTTCTCGCTCGTCGAGCAAGAGGGCATTGACCGGGTCTGCTTCTACCATCTCGTCTACTCCGGCCGCGGCAGCCGCATCGCCAAAGACGACCTCAGCCACGAGGAGACGCGCCAAGCGCTGAAGACCATCTTCCACCGGACCGCCCGGCTCAACCGGCACGGGAAGCGGGTCGACGTGCTGATGGTGGACAACCACGCGGACGGGGTGTACCTCTACCTGACGCTGCTGCGCGAGCGCGCCTCCCACGCCCGCCGGACGTGGGAGCTGCTGGAATGGAACGGCGGCGGGGCGAACTCTTCCGGTGTTGGCATCGGCAACATCGACTCCTACGGCAACGTCCACCCGGACCAGTTCTGGCAGACGCACACGCTGGGCAACGTCCGGGTCAGGCCCTTCAGCGAGATCTGGACGGATGCGCACGACCCGCTGCTCGCCGCCCTGCGCGACCGCCTGCCGCGGCTGAAGGGGCGCTGTGCCGAGTGCCGGTGGCAGGCGGTGTGCGGCGGCTCGTTTCGCGTGCGCGCGCTGCAGGCGACCGGCGACATGTGGGCGCCGGATCCCGCCTGCTACCTCACCGATGAGGAGCGCGCCTGAGAGTCGTTGAGCCCGCCCCAGTTCGGTATCCCGCCTAGGTTGTCCTGAGCCAGTCCCCGCCGGCTCTATGACACAGATCATGGAACTTGCTACAGCAGATGCTGTAGCCTTTGTTGTGGCACATGACTCCAGGCCCGATCGATGTCAGGGAAAAAATCCACGCGATGACGGCTATTCGCAAAGCGCTTGGCTGGTCGGAGGAGTACTGCGCGCACCAGCTGGGGATTACCTACTCGACGCTGAATCGCTGGGAGCGCGGCGAGTCGCTGCCCAAAAGCCGCCTCGTCCTTGAGGCGAATGACCATTTTATCAGCAAGCACAGCAAGGG
>JACQRE010000120.1 GCA_016206585.1 Candidatus Omnitrophota bacterium
ATCGAGGTGCCCACCATGGTCAACCGACTCGCAAGCGCCCTCTCGTCTTGTGGCGCCGCCTTTATGCTCGCCATCCTGCTTTCGGGTTGCGAAGAATTGGTCTACAGAGACCGGGAGCTGTTCAACCCGCCGCCGGACACCACCTCCGGGTTCCTGGGCTACTTCAACGTGGCCGAGAAACAGACCACCTGCGGCAACTGTCACGTCAGCTTCCAAGCGGCATGGCGAGGGACCAAGCACGCGCAAGCGGCGAATGACCTGGAAGCCTCAGGTCACGCCCAAGCCTTTTGCTGGGGTTGCCACGCCGTGAGCGAGCTGGGCAACGCGGTCACTGTCACGGCCGGGTACAACCTGGTGACGGACTCCGCCTATCGGGACGTCCAGTGCGAGAGCTGCCACGGGCCGGGGTTCGAGCACGTGCAGAACCCGTCCCGCGAGACCAGGCCGCTGGCTTCCATCCATGTGGATACCGGCCTGACCAACAGCTGCGGTGAGTGCCACTCCGGCGAGCACACCCCCTATGCGGAGCAATGGGCGGAGTCGAAGCACGGATACGGCGGGGACGCCTACAAGACCGAGGGGAGCAATGCCTCCTGCTGGCGATGTCACGAGGGGCGCAAGGCGATCCTGATCAACTTCAACGAGACCACCAACTACGTGGAGCTGGCCGATACCGGCGCGGCGTCCTTGCAGCCGATTCTCTGCGCCACCTGCCATGACCCCCACAATGCGGCCAACGAGGGTCAGCTCCGGGCCCCGCTGAGTGAGCCAAGCCGCGAGCAACTGTGCGTCAAGTGCCACTCGAGAGAGGCTGCTCCACCGACGACGGGGATCACCCGGCGCGGGCCGCACGCCGCCCAGGGTCTCCTGGTCATAGACGAGGATGCGGGCTGGATCCCGCCCAACTTCTCGTACACCGGTCCCATTGTCGCGACCCACGGCTCAGAGGCCAACCCGCGGCAGTGCGCATCCTGTCACGTTACCAGGTTTGACGTCACAGATGCGTCCACCGGCGAGTTCCTGCTGACCAGCGTGGGACACACGTTCGAGCCGATCCAGTGCCTCGACGCCCAGGGCCTCCCCACCGAAGGGCCCTGCGACGTGAGCCAGCGGGATTTCCGAGGCTGCGCCGTCTCCGGGTGCCATGGCAGCGCCACCGCCGCTCGCTCGGCGTTCGAGACGGTGAAGAACCGCATGAACTTCCTGACCGACCAGCTGTGGGCGGACACGGATGGCGACGCCATCATGGAGACGACGGACGGCGGTTTGCTTCCCAAGGTGCTGGCCCAGGCGATCGCGGCGAGCAATCTCAACGCCATCAACCTGTACGATCGCACGCTCACGGTTGCCGAGGGAGCCATTTGGAACGCGCAGCTGGCGTTCACCCACGATCGGGAGTATTGGTCCAACTTCAAGGTCCAGGGACAGAACAGCTGCGCCACGCCGTGCAGCACGCAGAACGCGTCCAACACGGCGCACAAGTCCAGCGGCGAGGGCGTGCACAACCCCTTCCTGCTGGACGCGTTGCTCATCGCCAGCATCCAAGCGGTCCAGACGACGTACGGCTTGGCGCCGGACCGGCTCGCGGACCTAACGGTCCAGGCCACGCGACCGCCGGGGGTCCGCCTAGCGCCGCGCCCCTGACCCTCTCCTGAGGGGATCACTCCCGCCGGTTCCGCTCGATGCCGAGTGGAACCGGCTTCATTCCTCTTTCATCTCCCTCCTCTGAACAACTCCTCACGTCCTCTTTGCGCTCACCAGCGGCGCACCGGGGCACCTTTGGACCCGGATGAAGCGGGACACGGCGCGTCCAGTTTGTCCACTCCGAGAGGTGCCCAACATGCAAGATCGGCTAGTGTTCGCCCTACGCGCTGCCGGCGCGGCTCTGGCAGCGACGTTGTTTCTCACGGGTTGCGAAGAGATCGTCTACCGGGACCGGGAGCCGTTCAGCCAGCCGCTGGACGCGTCCTCCGGATTCCTGGGGTACTATACCCCCACGACCCGGCAGACCAACTGTGGGAACTGCCACGCCGAGAAGCAGGCGGAGTGGCTCGGTACCAAGCACGCCAACGCCTGGACGGACCTCCAGGCATCCGGGCACGCGCAAGATTTCTGCAACTCCTGCCACACGACCAACGAGGCGGGCAACCTGGTCGCGGTCGCCGCCGGGTTCAGCGCCGTCCAGGACTCCGTGTACTACGACGTCCAGTGCGAAAGCTGTCACGGGCCAGGCGTCAATCATCTGGCGGGGCCCGAGACGAACCAGCTTCTGGCGTCCATCGCGGTCGATACCGGCATCACCAACGGCTGCGGCGAGTGCCACACCGGCGCGCACGACCCGTTCGTGGACGAATGGGTCCAGTCTCCGCACGGCTACGCTAGCTCGTACGTGGCCGAAGGTGTGAGGGACCCGTGCGCCAATTGCCACGAGGGTCGCCGGGCGCTCGGCGTGACGTTCGCCGGCATGGATCCTCGCTTGTCGGCACTGGTGGCGGTGAAGGGGACCTACCTGGAGGCCAACGATCCGATTGACGCCGAGCACGTCCAGCCCATCACCTGCGCGGTGTGCCACGATCCGCACAGTGCCAGTAAGGAGGGTCAACTACGGCGTGAAGTAGGTGAGGCGGAACTGACCCAGTTGTGCGTCAGCTGCCACCGCCGGGAGGGCGCCCCCGAGCCCAGTCACGCCGGGAGGCGCGGTCCCCACGCGGCGCAGGGCCTGATCGTGATTGACGAGGAGGCCGGCTGGAAGCCGTCGGGATGGCCGTACACCGAGCGGCTGCTGCCCACGCACTCGATCAACGAGCGCGGGTGCGCCGCGTGCCACGTGACGCCGTTTACCATCAACGACGCCTCCGGCAACTTCGTCAAGAACTACACCGGGCACCTGTTCGCCGCCATTCCGTGTATTGACCAGGCCACCGGTGAGCCCATTCGCAACGGCACCTGCTCGCTCGACCAGCGCTACTTCGGCGGCTGCACCGTCTCGGGATGCCATGGGTCGGCGGAAGCGGCGCGGACGGCTTTCGAGGTCCTCGAGGCGCGGATGGATTACCTCACGGATCAGTTGTGGGCCGACACCGACGGCGACGCGGTGATGGAGACCACGGACCGCGGGCTGCTGCCCAAGGTGCTGGCGCAGGCCGTGGCCGCGAACAACCTGAACGCGCTGAACCTCTACGACACCAGCGTCACGGACGCCGAGCGGTCGATCTGGAATGCCCAGCTGGCGGCCAGCGACAACCGCCTCTACTGGTTCAGCTTCAAGATCCAGGGTCAGAACAGCTGCAACCCGGTTTCCACCTCGTCGTCCGACAAGTGCCCGGGGACCCTGCGCTCGAACACCGGCCATCGGTCGAGCGGCGGCGGGGTGCATAATCCGTTCTTCCTGGAGGCGCTCCTCACCGAGACCATCAAGGCGATCCAAGCGAAATACGCGGTTGCGCCCGACCGGCCCGTAGACTTGACGGTGCATGCGGCACCGCCTCGAGGAGTGCGCACGGCGAGCAGGTAAGACGACGCATCACTTCTAGTGCCTGGCCGGCTCCGCGCAGTACCCGCGGGGCCGGCCTTCCCCCGTCGAGTGCCAGCGCGCCTGTGTTTGGCTGCATCCCGGCCGTCGTTTCTGAGCACTTCTTCACAGCGTTTTCTTCATGGCAACAGCGTGACCGCGCAATTGTGCCCCAGGTAAAGTGGGACAGCGCCGGTCCTGTTTGCTCATCTCGTGAGGTGCCTGCCATGACGAGCAGTCTACGCTCCGCACGCTGGTCTTCCGGTGCCGCGTTCACGCTGACGCTGCTGCTGACCGGCTGCGAGGACCTGGTCTACCGGGACAAGGAGCTGTTCAATCCCCCGCCGGATACCGTGTCGGGCTTCCTCGGTTACTTCAACGTGGCGACGCAGCAGACCACGTGCGGCAACTGCCACGCCGAAAAGCAGGCCGGGTGGGCTCAGACGAAGCACTCCCATGCGTGGCAGGATCTGCAGGCGTCCGGGCAGGCCGACGCGTCGTGTGATCGCTGCCATACTACCAACGAGCAAGGGAACATCGTCGCCATCGCGGCCGGCTACAATGCGGTCCAGGACTCCGCATACCACGACGTGCAGTGCGAGAGCTGCCATGGACCGGGGGCCCAGCACCTGGCGGGGCCCGAGACGGTTCAGCCCCTACCATCGATCGCGGTCGGTGCGGATTCGACCAACGGTTGCGGCGAGTGCCACCAGGGCTCGCACAACCCGTTCGTCGAAGAGTGGAGCGAGTCGCCCCACGGCTACGGTGGCACGGTGTCCTCGGGGGTTCCGTTGTACGTGTCGAATGGCGCCAGGGATCCCTGCAAGAACTGTCACGAGGGCCGCGAGGCGCTGCGGGTCAACTTCGAGGGGTTCGATCCGCGTCCGGCCGGACAAGTAGGTGGCGAGAAGGGGGTCTACCTGGAAGCGAAATCCCCCAGTGCCTACCAGCCGATCAGCTGCGCGGTCTGCCACGATCCGCACGACGCCAGCAACGAAGGCCAGCTCCGGGCGCCGCTGGGTGAGCCCGAGTTGGGCCAAGTCTGCGTGCATTGCCACCGCCGGGAAGGGCACGCCACGGGCGGTGTGGCCACCAGACGCGGCCCGCACGGGGCCCAGGGCCTGGTGGTGATCGACGAGGACGTCGGCTGGATTCCGCCCAACTGGCCCTACACCGAGAGGCTGCTGCCCACGCACGCCGCGAACAACCCGCGTCTCTGCGCGGCCTGCCACGTGACGCCCTTCGAGATCAAGGACGCGGCGGGCAACTTCGTCAAGAACTACACAGGGCATCTGTTCGAGGCCATCCCCTGCATCGATCAGACCACGGGGGCGCCGATTCACGAGGGTGATTGCGACCACCAGGAGCGGTACTTCGACGGGTGCGCGGTCTCGGGGTGTCACGGCTCCCCTGACGCCGCCCGGACGGCGTTCATGGTGATTGAGGCGCGGATGAACTACCTGACCGACGCGCTCTGGGCCGACACCGACAACGACTCTGTGATGGAAGCGACGGATGGCGGGCTGCTGCCGAAAGTGCTGGCGCAGGCCGTCGCACAGAACCAACGCAACGTGATGAATCTGTACGACACCAGTTTGACCGCGGCTGAAGGCGCGATCTGGAACGCCCAGCTGGCGTCCACCCACGCTCGGTCGTACTGGCTGAACTTCAAGATTTCCGGCCAGAACAGCTGCGCCACCGCCGGCTGCACCACCAGCGGCGGCAGCAACACCGGGCACAAGTCCAGCGGTGACGGCGTGCATAACCCGTTCCTGCTCGAGGCCCTGCTGGTGGAGTCGGTCAAGGCGATCCAGACCACGTACGGG
>JACQRE010000124.1 GCA_016206585.1 Candidatus Omnitrophota bacterium
GACTCTTCAGGCATGGGGGCCGGGCGCAGCGCGTACTGCGGGGTGGCGCACCCGTACAGAGGGACAACCAGACTTAGCGACAAGCGACAAGCAACAAGCAGCACTTTAGAGTAGAGTTTTTCTGTGTTGCCTGTCGCCTGTCGCCTGTCGCTAAAGGATGTCTTATCCCAGTCGCAGTTGCGCTTCGGCATCGATGACGTCCCGGTTGATGCGCCGCATCGCTTTCTCGGCGGTGACCCGCAGCCGCGGCTCGCCCGCCGGGATCTCCGAGAGCTGGCGCAGCAGCTGCACGGCCATCCGGAAGTACCGCACGATCTCGCCCTCATCGACATCGCAGAGCTTGAGCAGCCGCTCGAAGGGCGCTTGGCCCATCCAGGCTTCGATCGCGTGCGCGAGGTGGTAGGACGGCGCCTTGGTCTTCGGGCTGATCTTCCACCGCCCCTCTTCCTTATGGACCCGCTGGATCGGCTCGCGGCACAAGGCGGCCAGCCGTTTGCCGAGGTGGTGGGATTTCGGCGGCAGCCCGCCGGGCCGCGGCTCGTAGACCACGGCCACCATCAGCACGCCCAGCGCCGTGGCGTCCAGCTCCCCGAGCCGCCCGTCGGTGTAGAGCTCCGTCAGCAGCAGCTCATAGCCGTACACCCAGGAGCCGAATTCGCCTTTGGGGGTCAACCCCGTCTTCGTCAGGTAGCCCATGGCGCTCAGGAGGTCCAGCTTGCGCTGCATGAGCTCGAGGCCCAGTTGCCGCCGGGCGCCGCTCGTCTGCGCATAGTAGAGCGTCTTCGGGAACACGTCCAGCAGGGCGCGTCCGTGGCGCCGGTAGAGGTTCAGGAGCGTCGCATAGGTGGTGTTGAAGCGGCTGTGCACCGGTTCGGGCTGGCCGTGAATCAGGTGCAGGATCTCGGGGTGGGAGACGTGCTGCGGGTTGACGCGGACGTACACGAACCCGGCCTGATCCATCCCGCGCCGTCCCGCGCGTCCGGCCATCTGGAGGAACTGCCGGCGGTGCAGCAGCTCGAACCCCTCGCCCCGGCGCTTCTTGACGGTGTCCAGCACGACGCTGCGCGCCGGCATGTTGACGCCCAGGGCGAAGGTCTCCGTGGTGACGATCAACTTCATCAGGCGGCTGGCGAAGCAGCGCTCCAGCACCTCTTTGACCGTCGGCAGCATCCCCGCGTGATGGAAGCCGATGCCGCGGTCAATGAGCTGGCTCAGCGCCTGCGCGGTCCGGTCGTGGGTGAGCTGGTACTTGGCGCACAGCTCGTTGAAGATCGTCCGGAGCGGCCCACGTTCCGCTTCGCCGATCAGCGGGAAGGCGGCGAGCTCCCACGCGAGCTCCTCCGCCCGCCGGCGGCCGAAGGTGAAGAAGATGCACGGCAGCCGGTCCCGCTCCTGCAGCTCGCGGATGAGCCGGTCCAGGCGGTTGGCGCGCGCGAAGAGCTGGCGGTGCCGGCCGTCACGCGGCGGGTGACGCAGGCGGCGCCAGTCGTCGTGGCCGGCGTAGCCGGAGCGCTTCAGCTCCTGCGGGGTGTCCAGGATCTCGTTCTGGCACTGGAATAGCACGGTGAGGGGCACTGGCCGGTGCGTCTCCTCGACGACCTCGACCGGACGCTGGTGCACCCGCCGGATCCACTGGGCCAGCTCCTCCACGTTGGGGATCGTCGCACTCAGGCACAGGAGGTTGATGTGGGGCGGGGTGAAGAGGATCGCTTCCTCCCAGACGGTGCCGCGCTCGGGATCGTCGAGGTAGTGGATCTCGTCGAAGATGATCCAGGCGTAGGCGGAGAGCCGCTCGACATTCTCCAGCAGCGTGTTGCGGTAGATCTCGGTCGTCATGATGACGAGGGGCGCGGTGGGGTTGATGGTCACGTCGCCCGTGAGGATGCCGACGCGCTCGCCATGGCGGGCGGTGAAGTCGCGGAATTTCTGGTTGCTGAGCGCCTTGATGGGAGCCGTGTAGATGACCCGCTGGCCCCGGGCCAGGCTGCGCTCGATCACGTAGTCCGCCAGCACCGTCTTGCCCGAGCCGGTCGGGGCTGCGACGAACAGCGAACTGCCGCGGTCGATCACCGCGATCGCGCGCTGCTGGAACGGATCGTAGGGAAACGGGTGGATCGAGTCGTCCATCGGGTGATCCATTGTATAATACGCGCCATGTGGCGTCAGAACTTCCCGCGACGAGCGCTGAGCCTTCTGCTCTGCCTGGGCGGGCTCACCGCACCGGCATCGGCACAGCCGGCCCGTCCGGTGACGGTGACGGTCCCCGCCACCCAGCGCTGGACCGACACCGGGGTCGAGGTCCATCCGGGCGACTCGCTGCGCCTGGAGGCCTCCGGCACCGTCCGGGTGTTTGGGATCAGTTGGCGCGAGTGGTTCGCCGGCTTGGCACCCCACCGGTTCGTCGGGCCGCAGGGCACGTACCGGTGGCCCGAGCGCGATCGGGACACGGCGCGGGGCAGCCAGTTCCCGCTGCCCACCATGGCGGATGGGCCGGCACCCGCCTTCTCGCTCATCGCCAAGATCGGCGAGCCGGGTCAGCCGTTCTACGTCGGCGCCCGCTTCGACGGCACCGCCGCGGAGAGCGGACGGCTGTGGTTGGGCATCAACGACGACCGCCTCAACGACAACGGCGGCGCGTGGCGGGTGACCATCACGCTCGACGCGATTCGGCCGGAGCCCGCGCCGCCGGTGCTGGCCATTGAACCCGGCAGCCGGTCGGGCCGGCCGGTTCCGAACGCCCGCGTCCTGCTGCTCTACATCGACGGCCTGCGGCCCGACGTGCTGCAGGAGATGGCCGGCCAGGGTCTCCTGCCCAATATCCAGCGGGTGTTCCTCGACCAGGGCCTGCGGGTTGCCAACGCGTTCACCGTGTTTCCGTCGAACACGCTCATCGCCAACGGGTCGCTCTTCACCGGCTTGTTCTCGGACCGGACCGGCATCAAGTCGCAGAACCAGTTCGAGCGCACGACGCTCAAGCCGAAAGGGCAGCTGAGCAAATGGCTGCCGGACGGGTTCATGCCGCATCCGATGACCCGCGTCATCAACCTGCTGGACAAGTACGCGCCGGAGCAGACGCACGCCTTCCTCGTGCGGCGCGGAGTGCCGACGCTGGCGACGCGCCTGGGCAAGGCCTACCGGTTCACCACGCTGCCGATCGCGCCGGTCAACCCGCCGCCGCGGTGGTTCCACTACGCGATCAATACGATCGGGCCGTTCGGCGTCTCCACCCGGTTGCCCCGCCGGCTGGACGCGGTCAACGCCCAGTACGCGGTGGAGGAGCTGCTCGGCGATCCCGACGCCCGCGTCATTGCCGTCTGGCTGCCCATGGCGGATAAGACGTGCCACCACAGTCGCCGCGGCCAGTTCGGGGCGGCGCGGTGGGATCTCGCGCAGGCCGATGAGCTCCTCGGGCGGCTGATGGGCCGGCTGCGCGAGGTGGGCTGGGATCGTTCGACCTACCTGATCCTCGTCTCGGATCACGGCCATCTGGGCGGCGAACACGGGGTCAACCGCGCCTGCAACCTGCCCCGCGAATGGGCGCACCGGCAGCTGGGATGCAACGTGAACGTGGTGGGGCAGGAGTGGCGGCATCCGGGCATCGACGAGCGGCGGTTCGTGTTTTTCGACAATCAGGGAGCCGGCCAGGCCAAGCTGTTCCTGCCGTACGAGTCCTACTTCCGGGGGCCGTGGCGGCGCAACCGGTTGTTCGGCCTCACCCACTACGAGCTGCGCCCCGGCCAGCGGTCGGTCAACCTGCTCGAATCGTTGACGGCGTTCCATCCTCCCGGCTGGGACGGGCACGGGGTGCGCCCCGTCGATCTGATCCTGGTGAAGCTGGATGAGCGGCGCGTCGTCCTCTACCGGGACGACGAGACCCAGGCCATCCTCCATCGCGAGCGGGATGCGGCGGGCCGTGAGCGGTACCGCTACGAGCCGGTGCGGCATCTGGCGCAGTCGCAGGACGGCGAGCTGCACTACGAGCCGCCGCTTGCGGGGCGCGATCCGCTGGGGTATCTGCAGGAGCCGGGATTCCTCGAAGCGACCGGGGGTGCCGCGTGGCTGTCGCAGCCGCACGCGTCGCGCGAATGGCTGCAGGCGACGGCCCGGAGCCGCTACCCCGACGCCGTCGTGACGATGGCGAAGTTCTTCGCGTGGCAGGATCCGGTCCGGGACCTCGCCGCGGCGCGCGACCCCGATCTGGTCGTCACGGCCTCGCCCGGCTGGTCCTTCCGGTCGGATGACGGCGAGGGCACGGATCACGGCTATCCGCTGCGCGAGTCCATGCGCATGACGCTGCTCCTCGCGGGGCCGAATCTCCCGCACGGTGTCGTGGAGCGCCCGCAGCGGATCGTCGACGTGCTGCCGACGATCCTGGAGATGATCGGCTGGCCCGATGATCCAGCACCGCTCGACGGCGAAGCGATCACGGGCATCTATGATGAGCACTCCTAGCGACACCACAGAAGCCCAGCAGTCCACAGAGCCACAGAGCACGCGTCTCGCAACGCTCTGTGTTTCTGTGGTGTGTTCTCTGTGGTTCTGTGGTGTGGTGTGCGCGCAGACGGAGGGGGAGCAGCGGTTCTTCGCGCGCTGCCCGCACGAGCCGCCGCGCCACCTGCACGACGAGACGCGCCCCTGGGATCTCCACACGCTCCTCTATACCGGTCTCGGAGTGTCGGAGATCGAGGTCTTCCGCGCCGCCGACTGGCTGCTGGATGCGCCGCTTCCCGGACGCCCCCTGCAGCCGTTCCAGCGCGCGTCGCGGGGCATTCGCAGGAGCTACTACCGCCTGCCGCGATGGTGGGTGGTGAGCCGGTTCGGCGAGTTCGTCGACGCGCTGCAGATCCCGGAACTGAGTCTCGGCGATGCGTCCACCACCTACACGGTGGCGACCGGCGGCACGACCGGCCCCGGCAGCGGCATGGTGACGCGCGTCCACCGGCTGGTGGACTGGGCGCAGCACCTGACGGGCGATCTCAACCGGCTCGCGGGCATGGTCGTCATGCGGCCTCGAGGGCTCATCACCTGGTCGCTG
Source organism: Candidatus Omnitrophota bacterium (assembly GCA_016206585.1). Lineage (GTDB taxonomy): Bacteria > Omnitrophota > Gorgyraeia > Aquiviventales > Aquiviventaceae > JACQRE01. The sequence goes on from JACQRE010000124.1 coordinate 5,036, forward strand.
CCAGGGCGGACCATCGACGAGTTCCAGTGGGGGCTCCTCAAGACGTTCAACGCCGGCAGCGTGCTGATCGGGCGGACGCTGGACGGCACACTCACCGCCGTCGAGGCGTCGGGCGACCGGGTGATCAACGCCGGGCACCGGCGTCCGCATCGCCAGACCACGGTGTTCCTGCGGCTGCCGCGGCAGGTCTATCGCGCGCATGAGCTCTGGATCCTGGAGCACCGGCCGCAGCTGGTGATCGGCGAGGCCGCGCTGTTTGCGCGCGCCACCCATGCGGAGCTAGCACATCACCGCCGGCATCCCGCCGTGCGCGAATGGGACCCGATCAGCCGGCCGGGCAGCGGGGACGGGCCGGTGGTGATCATGATGACGACGCGGGTTATCGCCCGCGCCCCGGAGCCCTTGCGCCAGTACGTCGTGCCGGCGGCCTGGGTCCTGCATCCCGAACGACCTCACCAGCGAATGCTGACGCCGCATTGACATTCTCCGGGCCGCCGTCTAAGCTTGACACCGAGGCACCATGCGATTCACCTCCGGCATCAGCGATGCGATCAACGCGCCCGAAGCCGCCGACGCGGCCTGCCAGCAGGTCCTCAAGCAGCTGGCGGGTGCCCCGTGCGACCTCGCCCTCCTCTTTACCTCCACGATCTACCGCACCACCTGGCCCGACCTCCTGACCCAGATCGATCGCGAGCTGAAGCCCAAGGTGCTGATCGGCTGCAGCGGCAGCGGCATCATCGGGGGCGGGCAGGAGCTGGAGTGGGTGCCGGCGATCTCCCTCGTCGCGGCCCAACTGCCCGACGTCCGCCTCCATCCCTTCGCCGTCACCCCCGCGGAGCTGGACCACTCCAGCTCCGGCGGGTTCTGGATCGACAAGATCGGCGCCTCGCCGGAATCGCGGCCCGTCTTCGTCCTCGTCGCCGATCCCTTCACGGCGCATCCGATGAAGCTCATCAGCGAGCTCAACGCGACGTACCGCACCCGGCCGATCATCGGCGGGCTCGCCAGCGGCGGCAACGAGCCGGGCGAGCACCTGATCTTCATGGGGACCGACGTCTACCGCGAGGGCGCGGTCGGCGTGGCGATGACCGGCAACATCACGATGGACACGGTCATCTCGCAGGGCTGCCGCCCCATCGGGCGGCCCTACGTCGTCACGAAAGCCGAGGAGCACCTGATCATCGAGCTGGGCGGCCGGCAGGCGCTGGCGGTGCTGCACGAGGTGCTCTCCAGCCTGTCGCTCGAGGACCGGGAGCTGGCCCAGCGGGGATCCGTGTTCGTGGGGCTGGCCATCAACGAGATGCGCCAGGCCTTCGGGTCCGGGGACTTCCTCATCCGCAACATCGTCGGCCTGGATCCGGAGCAGGGGGCGATCGCCGTGGCCGACCAGGTGGAGGTCGGGCAGACGCTGCAGTTTCAGCTGCGCGATCCGGCGACGTCACGCCAGGAGCTGCGGCGGCTGCTCCAAGCGGCCGGCCCCACCCAGCCGATGCCGCCCGCCGGCTGCCTCCTCTTCAACTGCACCGGACGGGGCAAGTCGCTCTACGGCACGGCGCACCAGGACGTGAAGCTCATCCAAATGGTCAGCGGCAAGGTGCCCATCGGCGGGTTCTTCTGCAACGGCGAAATCGGGCCGGTGGGCGGCACCAACTTCCTCCACGGCTACACCGCCAGCCTCGGGCTGTTTCGTCCCCGCACGCCAACACGTTCGGAGCTCGGAGTTGGGAGTTCGGAGTGACAGCGATCCATTCCGCACTCCGCATTCCGAACTCCGCACTGCGTTGATGGTGCCTTCCCCGCAGTCGATGTGGAAATCGTGGCTCTTTGTGGGCGGCCTGGTCCTGATGGCAGCCGTCGTCGCCTGGCGCACGGGCGGCCCGTCACGGGTCAGCACGGCGCTCTCCAGTGCCGGCTCGCTCTTCATCGGCGTGCTGCCCAACTTGGTCCTGGGC
>JACQRE010000127.1 GCA_016206585.1 Candidatus Omnitrophota bacterium
CATCTGGCCTACACCGGCTCGGATGCGCGCGCCAGCCGGCTCGGCATGGACAAGATCGCGTCCCGCCGCCGGTTCGAGGCGGCTGGCCTGCGCGTTCCACGATGGCGAGTCATCGAGCTTGCCCAGTCCAGCGCGGTCATTCGAGGCTTCTCGTACCCGCTAGTGGTGAAACCCTCCGATCAGGGCTCGAGCCTGGGGGTCTCCGTGGTGCGCCACGAGGCCCAGCTGCAGCCCGCGATCGAGCAGGCCGCGGCGTTCAACGCGCCGGTGCTGATCGAGGAGTTCGTGGCCGGCCGCGAGGTGACGGCCGGCGTCTTGGGGGATGAGCCGCTGCCCGTCGTCGAGATCCACCCGCACCACGCCTTTTTTGATTTCGCCGCGAAGTATACGGCCGGCGAAACGGACTACCTCGTGCCGGCTCCGCTGCCGGAGGACCTCGCAGCCCAGGTGCAGGCCGCCGGGATGGCGGCGCATCGCGCGTTGGGCTGCCGGCACCTCTCCCGCACCGACATCATCGTGCGTCCCGATGGGACGCCGGTGGTCTTGGAGGTCAACACGATTCCCGGTTTCACCCCGACCAGCCTCGTGCCGAAGGCCGCGGCGTGCGCGGGCATCTCGTATGACGAATTGTGCGAACGCCTGGTATTGATGGCGATACATAGTCCTGTCGATGCAACACAATGACCAATGACCAAATCCCAAACACCAAATAATCACCAATGGGCCAATGACCGAAACACCAAACCGTTTGGTGATTGAGCATTGATGGCTCCCAAGCGGAAACGTCGGATCATCGGGTTGCTCCCGTGGGTAGGGCGGCTGGCGGCGTCCGGGGGGTGGTGGCTGCTGCGCCACCCGCAGCCGTGGCTGGCGTCGATCCTTCTGGCGGCAGGCGGGTGGGCGCTGTGGAGCTACGCGCAGCGGGCGGAAGCGTTCCGCGTGGTCCACGTGCAGCTCCCCGCGCAGTCGTCGTTGCGTCCTCCCACGTCGCTGATCGGCGCCAACCTCTGGAGCGTGAACCTCCAACAGATCGCCGGAGAGCTCAAGCACCAGCAGCCGTGGCTCAAGGAAGTCCGCGTCGTGCGCCAGATGCCCAACGCCGTCCGGATCGATCCGGTGGCGCGCGTCCCCGTCGCCCAAGTCCGGACGAACGGCTGGCATCCCATCGATCGCGACGGGTTCATCCTCCCTGAGGGGACCGCGGAGCCCGCCGAGCGGGTCGTCCGCCTGACCGGCTTGGAGCGCGCCGCGACCCCGCTGCGGACCGGGAAGGAGAACACCGATGAACGGCTCACGCTGGCCCTGCGGGTGCTCGAGACGCTGCGCCGGAATCCGCTGCTGGCCCGGCGCGTGACGGAGGTCAATGTGTCGGATCCGCAGCAGCTCCGCTTCCTGATGGACGATCAGACCGAGGTGCGCTGCGGCTCGGAGACGGAGCTGAGCGCTCATCTGGAGCGGCTGCGCGCGACCCTGCGCGCGATTGCCAGGCAGCCGGTGGACGTCGCCTACATCGACGTGAGATTCCAGGAGCCCGTCATCGGGCCCAAGACATGAACGATCTCCAGTTCGGAGTTCGGAATTCGGAGTTCGGAGTAAGGGCGGTTCGTTCAACTCCGCACTCCGCGCTCCGCACTCCGCACTCATGAATCCTCCGCTCGTGGCCCTGGATATTGGTTCCACGAAGGTGGCCTGTGCCATTGGGCTGCCGCGCGAGCGGTCGGCGGGATTCGAGTTGTTGGGTGCCAGCGTCGTCCCGTACCCGTTGCTGGCGGAGTCGTGGCTCAGCGACCCGCTGCTGGTCAGCCGCACGATTGAGCAGGCGCTGGAGGCGACCGCGGTGACCGGAGACTTCCACCGCGCCCTCGTGGCGATCAACCCGCCGCTGTCCACCAGCGAGCGGATCCGCGCGTCGATCACGCTGGCCGATGAGCCGATGACCGTCCGGACGCACGATCTGGAGCGGCTGCAGCGCAGCGCGCTGGACCAGGCGCTGGGCATTGACCGGGAGCCGCTGCTGGTGGAGCGGCTTAGCTGTTCGGGCAACGGCTTCGAGGGGGTGCGCGATCCCCGCGGACTGGCGGCCACGAGGCTCCTGGGCACGTTCCACATCGTCACCATGCCGATGGCCGCACGGCGCGCCGCGACGCAAGCGGTCGAGTCGGCGGGCCTGGAGGTCGCCTCGCTGTCGCACCCGCTGCCGGCGGTCCTGGCCGGGGTGGGCGACGAGGAGCTGTTCCGCAAGCGCGTGGTGGTGATCGACGCCTCCGGCCTGACGACGGAGGTCGGCTGTTTCGTCGAGGGGGTGCTGACGGCGCTGGAGATCGCCCCGGTCGGCGGTGTCCGGCTGGCGATGGCGGTTGCGAAACGGCTGCAGGTCACCGTGGAACAGGCCACCGCCTGGAGCCTGGAAGGCACGTCATGCCGCAAGCCCGAGGTCCGCAAGCTGGTCGAAGCGCACTGGTCCCTCGTGCAGGCCGCGATGGAGCGCATCCTGGCGGATCAGCTCAGGCCGGACCAGGTGCTGGTGACCGGGCGGGGGGCGCTCATCGACGGGTTCGTCGAGTGGGTTGAGCGCGCCGGCGGCATGTCCGCCTCATTGGCCCGCGGCGAACGCACCCCCAAAGCCGCCGACCTCACGCGCCAGGTCGGGTTGAGCGCAGCCATCGGATTGCTCGAAGCGGCCACCCGCGGCCAGGCCGGTGCTGCGGCCCGTCCCGCCCGCCTCTTCAACCGGCTGGTTCACCACACCCGCACGATCCTGACAGAGTATTTTTAAGGACAGGTGTCGTGTAACGTTTAACGTGTAACGTGTAACGTGAGAGATCCTCAACCGGTTCGCATTCACGACACGTTGTTGGTCCCTGGCTTCTCGCGTTGACCGTCGGAACCCCCTGTGTTACAGTACCCTCCGTGTTACGAGAACAGCTTGCGCGTGTCCGCGAACGAATCCGCCTGGCCTGCGAGCGCTGCGGCCGTCCGCCTTCCGCTGTGACGCTGGTAGGCGTCACAAAGACGGTTCCCATCGAGGTGCTCCGAGAAGCCGCAGCCCTTGGGCTGGCCGACGTCGGGGAGAACCGTGTCCAGGAGGCGCAGGAAAAACAGGAAGCGTTAGGCTTCAGGCTGCACGATTCAGGCTCCAAGATGCAGCCTGTAGCTGGAAGCCTGCAGCCTGTTCGGTGGCATCTCATCGGGCATCTGCAGCGCAACAAGGCGAAGCTGGCCGTGGAGCTCTTCGACGTCATCCACTCGATTGATTCAACACGACTCGTGCAGGAGCTTGGGTCGGCTGCACGCCACAAGCTGCAGGCCACAGGCCGGCCGCTCGATGTGTTCATCCAGGTGAATGTTTCCGGCGAGTCCACGAAGTTCGGGTGCCGACCCGAGGACGCGCCGCAGGTCGCTGAGGCCATTGCCAGGTTTCCGCAGTTGGCGCTGAAGGGACTCATGACTATTGCGCCCTACGCCGCGGACGCCGAAGCGGCACGGCCGCATTTCCGCCGACTGCGGGAACTCCGCGACGCCTTGGTGGACACCAAGCACCTGCAGCCTGCAGCCTGCAGCTTGTCGATGGGCATGTCGCAGGA
>JACQRE010000019.1 GCA_016206585.1 Candidatus Omnitrophota bacterium
CATCCCGACGGGTTGACCTCCTGGCGCTTTCGTGCGACAATAGCCCCTCGTTGGTACGTGTCTCGACGGGGCAGTAGCTCAGCTGGGAGAGCTCGACAATCGCACTGTCGAGGCCACGGGTTCGATCCCCGTCTGCTCCAGTCTTCTTTCGTAACCCCCGGAAGACCACACGGTTGTGTAATTAACATTGCACAAGGGATTGTTGTTCCCTCCCGCGATGCGCCGCGTGCTTGTCCCGCCGAACGCCCTCCACGGCGAGGCTGTGATCCTGACGGACCCCCAGGAGCTCCACCACCTCCTCCGTGTCCTGCGCGTGAAATCCGGCGACCAGGTCGAGTGTTTCGATGGGGCCGGCAACCGGTTTCTGGGAAGGGTCAGCCGCTGCCGCGTCCGCGAGGTCGTGGTGACGCTGGAGCGGCGCTGGCAGGAGCCGATGCCGGTGCTCCGGGTCACCCTCGCCCAGGCGCTCATCAAGCCGGACCGGTTCGAGTGGGCGGTCCAGAAAGCCACGGAGCTCGGGGTCGACCGCATCGTCCCGCTGATGGCGGCACGGACGGTGGTCCGGCTCCGGGCGGACGAGGCGGATCGCAAGCGCCTCCGGTGGGAGCGGATTGCCAGGGAGGCGGCGACACAGTGCGGGCGCGCGACACTGCCGCAGCTGGACGCGCCCCAGCCCTTCGCGGCGTTCGCCGCCGGCCTTGACGCGAGCCGGCCGGCACTGGTCGCCACGCTGGCGGTGCCAACACGCCCGCTGCATGAGGCCTGGGACGGCTCGGCCGGCTCCATCACGATCGCGATCGGGCCGGAGGGGGATTTCACCCAGGATGAAGTGCGCTTGGCCCAGCGTCATGGGGCGGCGGCGGTGTCTTTGGGGATCTACACGCTGCGATCGGAAACCGCGGCACTCGCCGCGCTGGCGATGGTGCAGTACCAGCAGATGATGCGCACACACACGATGAGGACACGAAAGGATTCAGGAGTCGCATGCCACCCGTAAGAGAGATTTTCATCAGCGCCGACGCGCAGGAAACGCGCGTGGCCATCACGGAAGACAAGCGGTTGGACGAGTTCTACGTCGAGCGGCCCTCCGACATCCGGATGGTGGGCAGCATCTACAAGGGGCGCATCACCTCGGTGGTGCCCGGGATCGGCGCGGCGTTCGTCGACATCGGGCTGGGCAAGAACGGCTTTCTCTACGTGGCCGACATCGTCGAGCCAAAACCCGATGAGGACGCCGACCTGGAAGACGAGGCCTCCTCCGGCGAGCGGAGCGAGCGCAGCCGTCCCGCCCAGCCGCACCGCCGCTCCCGCATCGAAGAGGTGGTGAAGGTCAACCAGGAGCTGCTCGTCCAGGTGGTGAAGGAGCCGTTCGGGACGAAGGGGGCCCGGCTGACCACGCACATCAGCCTGCCCGGCCGGTACATGGTGCTGATGTGCAACGACTCGCGGCACGGGATCTCCAAGCGGATCGAGGATCCGCAGGAGCGCAGCCGCCTGCGGGCGATCCTCAACAAGCTGCGCTTTTCAGATGAGGCCGGCCTGATCATCCGCACCGCCGGGGTGGGGAAGGGCGAGAAGGAGTTTGCGCGCGACGTCCGGTACCTCTCCCGGATCTACCAACACCTCAAACGCACGGCCGCCCGCTCGAAAGCCCCGGTGTGCGTCCACCAGGAGTACGCCGTCGCGCAGCGCGTCATCCGGGACAGCTTCACCGAGGACACCCACCGGGTCGTCGTCGACTCGAAGGAGCAGTTCCGCTCGCTGCGCCACTTTTTGCAGGATCTGATCCCCGGCGTCAAGGTGCGCCTCGACCTGCACCAGAGCGAGCAGCCGCTCTTCGAGCAGTCAGGGCTGACCGAGCAGATCGAGGCGATCTTTGACAAGCTCGTGCAGCTGCCCTCCGGAGGCTCCATCGTCGTCGAACCGACGGAGGGGATGGTGGCCATTGATGTGAACACGGCGAAGTTCACCGGCCGGCGCAACTTGGAGGATACCGCGTTCCAGGTCGACAGGGAGGCGGCGATCGAGGTCGCACGGCAGCTGCGGCTGCGGGATATCGGCGGCATCGTGGTGATCGACTTTATCGACCTCGACATTCCCACCCACCGGCGCGAGCTGGTGCAGGTGCTCGAGGAGGCGCTGTCCCGGGACCGCGCGAAAACCAACCTGGTGTCCTTCTCGGAAATCTGCGTCGCGGAGCTGACCCGCCAGCGCATGCGCCGTTCGGTCGAGACGGTCAGCTACCAGTCCTGCCCCTACTGCCACGGGCGGGGGCGGGTCAAGTCGGTGCTCACCATGGCGATCGAGGCGATCCGCCAGGCCCGCCGGGCGCTCAAGAATGCCCAGCACAAGTCGATCGAGCTGCTGGTGCACCCCCAGGTGGCCGTCCGGCTGCTCCAGGAAGACCGGCCGAGCCTCAGCGCCCTGGAAGCCCAGACCCACTCGAAAATCCTGGTCCTCTCCGATCCGAGCCTCCACCTGGAGCAGGTCAACGTGCAGGTCACCGGAGAACGCAGTTGACCGTAGAGGGCATCTTCAGTACACTAATGGCTTCCGATTGACGGTCAGACGACGAAGGAGACAGCCATGTACGCCATCATTGAAGCGGGCGGCCGGCAGTGGAAGGTCGAGCCCGGCATGCGCCTGGCGATCAACCGGGTTGCCGGAGAGGTCGGGACCACCCATACGGTGGACCGGGTCCTCTTCGCCCAGGACGGCCAGCGGGTCCAGGTCGGCACACCGTACCTGCCCGGCGCCAAGGTGGTCTGCGAGATCGTGGCACGTCCGCTGGGGCCCAAGACCATCGCCTATCACTACCGCCGCCGCGAGAACTGGCGCAAGACGGTCGGGAGCCGCCAGCGGTTGACCGCGCTGGTGGTCAAAGACATCCAGATTGCAGGTGTCGCCCGCCCGCAAGACGGTGAAGGAGTAATCGATGGCGCATAAAGCCGGGGCAGGATCCACAAAAAACGGGCGTGATAGCGTCGGAAAGCGGCTCGGCGTCAAGCGGTTCGAAGGTGAGTGGGTGCCGGCCGGCTCCATCCTCGTGCGCCAGCGCGGCACGGTCTTCAAAGCCGGTTGGTACGTCGGCACCGGCGGCGACTGGACGCTCTACGCGAAGCGGGACGGCCTCGTCCGGTTTCCCAAGTCGCGCGTCGTGAGCATTGACCCCAAGCCCGCCAGCACCGGTTGATCCGGCTGCGGCCGGGTCCGCTGCGCTCCCCCAGTGTATGGCCCTCTCTGATGTGGTTCGTCGATCAGGCTCAGATTATCGTCAAAGCCGGAGACGGCGGCCGTGGGTGTTCCTCGTTCGCACAGCCCCCCTATATCCGCTATCCGTATCCTGACGGCGGCGACGGCGGCGACGGCGGCGACGTCGTCTTCGTGGCCGACCCCAATATCGCCACCCTCCTGGACTTCCACTTCCGCCATGAATTCACCGCGGGCCGCGGCCGCCATGGCGGCAGCAACACCAAGACCGGCAAGCGGGGGAACGACCTGGTGATCCGCGTCCCGCTGGGCACGGTGGTCCACGACGCCGACGCCGGGGTCGCCCTGCGCGATGTCACGCAGCCCGGCGAGCGGGTGGTCGTTGCGCGGGGCGGGCGGGGCGGCTTCGGCAACGGGGCGAGAACCGCGGCAGGGACGAGGGTTCCCGAGGCGACGCCGGGCGCGCCAGGTGAGTGCCGGCACCTGACCCTCGAGCTGAAGCTCATCGCCGATGCGGGCCTCATCGGTGTTCCGAACGCAGGCAAATCATCGCTCCTGGCTCGGATCTCCACCGCCAAGCCGAAGATCGCCGCGTACCCTTTTACGACGCGCTATCCGGTGCTGGGGGTGGTGCGGATCGATGCGAGCGCGTCGTTCGTCGCCTGCGACATCCCGGGCCTGATCGAGGGTGCGCATGAGGGCAAGGGGCTGGGGTTCCAGTTCCTGCGCCACATCGAGCGGACGAAGCTGCTGGTGCATGTCGTCGATGCGGCGGCCGTGGACGGACGGGACCCGGTGGACGCGTTTCATCAGCTCAACGCGGAGCTGGCCGCGTATAATGAGATCGTAGCGCGGCGACCGCAGATGGTCGCGGCGAACAAGATGGATCTGCCGCAGGCCCGGGAGCACCTGGCGCGCCTGCGGAAGGCCGTGCCGCAGCCGGTGTGGCCGATTTCCTGCGCGACCGGCGCGGGCATCCCGGAGTTCGTGCAGGCGATGTGGAAGGAACTAAGGAACGGTGAGCGAGTGAGCGCGTTTGCGCGTTGATGGCTTAACGCGCCCACGCGACAACGCGCAAACGCCATGAGAGACATCCGACGGATCGTGGTCAAAATCGGCAGCAGCGTGCTCACGGATGAGCGCGGGTGCTTGTTGCCGGGGCGGCTGGAGCCGCTCGTCGAGCAGGTCGCGGCCTACACGAACGAGCGCCACCACGTGCTACTTGTGTCCTCCGGGGCCATCGCCTGCGGCATGGCCAGGCTGGGCTTGACGCGCCGGCCGAACGCGCTGGCCCAGCTTCAGGCCTGCGCGGCCATCGGGCAGGGCGAGCTGATGCACCTCTATACCCGCCTGTTCGGCCAGCGGGATGTGCTGACCGCTCAGGTGTTGCTGACCCAGGAGGATCTCGCGAGCCGGATACGGTTTCGCAACGCCAAGCAGACGCTGCTGACCCTGTTGCACCGTCGGGTGGTCCCCGTGATCAACGAGAACGATACGGTGGCGGTCGAGGAGATCACCTTCGGCGACAACGACCGGCTCGCCGCCCTGGTGGCGTCGGCGGTGGACGCGCAGCTGCTGGTGATCCTCTCCGACGTGGACGGCTTCCTCCAGCACGGCAAGCCGCTGGACCAGGTGGAATCGCTCCAGGCGCTCCAGGGCCATGTGGACGGCTCTTCGAAGCGCCACACGACGAGAGGCGGGATGAGCTCCAAGTTGGAGGCCGCACGGATCGTGGGGCACAGCGGCATCCCGATGGTGATCGCCAACGGCCGCACACCCTCCGTGCTGACCAACCTGCTGAACGGCCAGTCGATCGGGACGCTGTTCGTCCCGCCGCGCAACCGGCTGACGTCCAAGAAATGGTGGATCGCCTTCGCCCTGCGCCGGCCCAAAGGGGCGGTGGCGGTCGACCCCGGCGCAGCGGTGGCACTCGTGGAGCGGCGCACCAGCCTCCTGGCCTCCGGCGTGCAGGCGGTCAAGGGGCCGTTCGAGGCGGGGGCGTTCGTGGCGGTGACCGATACGTCAGGCCGCGAGCTCGGCCGTGGGGTGTGCAACTACTCCTCCGCCGACCTCGTGCGGGTGCAGGGGTTGCGCAGCGCCGAGGCGGCGAAGCGCCTGGGCGCGTCGCGCGCCCCGGAAGTGATCCACCGCGACCATCTGGTCCTGACTCGGGAGCTGCAGCATGGCTAGACCAACACCACCACAAGTAATGGGTCGTTGCATTTCTCTGTGTTTCTGTGGCAATTTCTCTGTGTTTCTGTGGTGTCGAGGTGTGTTGAATGAGTGTTGATACGACATCGTTGCAAGAGGCGGTCGTCCGCGTCGCGCGAGACGCGCGGGCATCCGCCCGTGAGCTGTCGCGCGCCTCCACGGAGCAGAAAAACCAGGCGCTTCAGGCCATGGCGCAGCATCTGCGCGCCTCGCGCGAGGCGATCCTGTCGGCCAACGCCCAGGACGTCAGTGCGGCCAAAGCCGAGGGGCTCTCCCCGGCGCTGATCGACCGGCTGACGCTGACCGATACGCGGCTGGAGGAGATGGTCGCCTCCGTCGAGGCGGTCGTGGCCCTCCCGGATCCGGTTGGGGAGGTGCTCAAGACCTGGCGGCGGCCAAACGGCCTCGAGATCCGGAAGGTGCGCGTGCCGCTCGGGGTCATCGGCATCATCTACGAGTCGCGGCCCAACGTCACGAGCGACTGCGCCTCGCTGTGCCTCAAGAGCGGCAACGCGGCGATCCTGCGCGGCGGAGCCGAGTCGTTTCGCTCCAACCAGGCGATCGGGGAGGCTCTCCGGCAGGCGCTGCGGGAGAGCCGGCTGCCCGAGGCGGCGGTCAGCACGATGCCGACGGCGGACCGGGCCGGCGTGGATATCCTGCTGCAGCTCGACCAGGAGATCGACGTGATCATCCCGCGGGGCGGGGAGGCGCTGATCCGGAAAATCATCGAGACCTCGCGCATCCCGGTCATCAAGCACGCCAAGGGCGTGTGCCACGTGTACGTCGATGAGGCGGCGGATCTGGCGATGGCGCAGGCGATCGCGGTCAACGCGAAGTGCCAGCGGCCGGCCACCTGCAACGCCATGGAGACGCTGCTCGTCCACGAGCGGGTGGCCAAGGCGTTCCTGCCGACCGTCATCAAGCAGCTTCAGGACGCCCAGGTGGAGGTCCGCGGCTGCGACACGACGCGCGCGATCGTCCCCACCGTCCACGCGGCCCACGAGGAGGACTGGGTCACCGAGTACCTGGACCTCATCCTCTCCGTCAAAGTCGTGGGCTCACTGGACGAGGCGATCGAGCACATCGCGCGCTATGGCTCGTCGCATTCGGACGCCATCGTGACGCGGGACCAGGCGCACGCCGACCGGTTCGCGCGCGAGGTGGATTCGGCGGCCGTCTACGTCAACGCCTCGACCCGCTTCACGGACGGGTTCCAGTTCGGGCTGGGGGCGGAGATCGGCATCAGCACCGACCGGCTCCATGCCCGCGGCCCGATGGGGCTCGAGGAGCTCACGACCTACAAGTATGTTGTCATCGGGAACGGGCAGCTCCGCCAATGATGAAGTACGGAGAGTTCGGAGTGCGGAGTTCGGTGTTCGGAGTGGAACGTATCTTTACTCCGCACTCCGCACTCCGCACTCCGCATTCTGGCTGATGAAGGTAGGTGTGTTCGGCGGAACGTTCAATCCGATTCATCTTGGCCACCTGGTTCTGGCCGAGACGGCGCGGGACGCCCTCTCGCTCGAGCGCGTCGTCTTCATCCCCACCCGCCAGCCGCCGCACAAGCCCGCCGCCGGCTTGCTGGCCGGCTCCGTGCGGCTCACGCTGGTCCAGCTGGCGATCCGCCACCACCCGGCGTTCGTCGCCTCGGACATCGAGCTGCAGCGGGACGGACCCTCCTATACGGTGGACACCGTGCAGCTCCTCCACAACCAGGTGCCGGACGCGAAGCTGTTTCTCCTGGTCGGGGAAGACATGCTCGCCGTGCGGTGGCGCGCGTGGAGCGACCTCAAACGGTTGTGCACCATCGTGGTCGCTCACCGTCCCGGAGCCAAGCCCCGGCGGACTGAGCGGGGCGTGTGCCGGGTGGCCATGCCGCAGCTGGACATCGCCTCAGCCGACATCCGATCGCGCGCTGCGGCGGGCCGGTCGATCCGCTATCTGGTTCCCGACGCCGTGGCGCGCTACATCCATCAGCACCACCTCTATCAGAAGGAGGGTCGTCGATGATCCCACCACCTGCGCCGCCTTGCCTGCGGCAAGGCGCGAAGATCGCTAGGAGTGCGTGTGTTCTGTATTGGCTGGAGGTTGCGAGCTTCGCCGTGGCGGCCCGTCGGGGTGACCACGTGAGCCGCCACGAGGCGCAGGTGGTGGGATGATCCGGTCCTACCTGTACAACCCGGACGGCACCATCGAATGCGGCCTCTCGACCGAGCGGTTCCGGCAGGCGCTGGCGAGCGAGCAGAGCCTCCTGTGGGTGGACATCCAGGGGCCGGAGGATGACGAGATCGAGCTGCTGCTCGAGCTCTTCGAGCTCCACCCGCTGACGGTCGAGGACTGCATCATGCCCAACGTCCGGCCGAAGCTGGAGGACTTCGAGCGGTACCTCTTCGTCGTCCTCCAGGGGATGCGGCGCCTCGAGGGACGCCTGAGGGCGGTGGAGCTGGACGTGTGCCTGGGGAAGAACTTCCTGATCACCGTCCGCAGCGAGCCCATCAAGAGCATCGATGACGACTGCGCCCGGGTGGAGAAGAAGTCGCCGATCTTCAAGCGCGGGGCGGACTTCCTCTTCTACGCGATCACCGATTCGCTGATCGACAGCTACTTTCCGATCCTCGACGAGGTCGAGGCGCGGGTGGACGAGATGGAGACCCGCCTCCTCTCCGACTCGACGCAGGAGACCGTGCGCGCGCTGTTGGGCGTCTATAACGAGCTCATGATGCTCCGGCGCACGCTGGCCCCTCACCGGGAGATCCTCAGCCGCCTCAACCGCGGCGACCTGCCGTTCATCAAGCCGGGCAACGCGATCTACTTCCGCGACATCTACGACCACCTGCTGCGGATGAGCGACCTGGTCGACTCCTGCCGCGAGGTGACGACGATGTCGCTGGAGGCGTACGCCACCATCGTCTCCAACCGGCTCAACGAGATCATGAAGACGATG
>JACQRE010000020.1 GCA_016206585.1 Candidatus Omnitrophota bacterium
GATGCCGGGATTGCCGTTGGCTTTCTCCCGCACGCGGTTCAACACCTCGTCGGCTTCCGGATCATCGCCGGCAGGGCCCCCGGCCAGGACGAGCCGGCATGGGATCGACTTGCGGACCCGCCGGAAGGCGTCGATGACGCCCAGCGGGTCCTTGAGGTCATCGAACCGCGAGACCTGGGTGATGATGGGCAGGTCGGCCGGAATCTCCAACTTCCGGAGCACCGCCTGGATCTCCTCCGGGGCTAAGTCGCGGTTCTTGTGGCTGAGCGGATCGATGGAGGGCGCGACCAGCACCTGCCGTGTCGCCATCTGCTGGGTGAAGGCCGGCGAGGAGTAGATGCTGGCGTCAAACTGGAGGATGTACGGCTTCAGGAAGTCCCAGACCGCCTTCTGGGGACGCGACACGTCGATGTGGCAGCGCCAGAGCCATTTGGCGCTGCGCTGGGCCTTGCGCCGCTCGACGAGGACGATGGGCTGCGGGTCGTGGATGAAGACGATGTCGGCCTTGAGCGACATCCGCTCGGCGTTGCGCCGGCCGACCTCCACGAACCGGTCGAACATCTCCTGCGTGATCGCCTCGGCTTTCCCATGGAGCGCGTTGTGAAACTTCTTCGTCACCGTGTAGAACTCCCCGGATCCCTCGATGACCTCCCAGCGGGTGTCCAGCTCCAGCTCGCCCAGCAGCGGGATCATCCAGTTGAGGATCTCGGCCACCCCGCCGCCGGTGCGGGTGGAGTTGACCATCAGGATGCTGCGCCGGGCAAGCCGTTTGGCGAGCTGGCGCAGCTCCTCGATGACGCTGGGGCCGACGACCGGCTCGTAGCCGGAGAGGTCAGGCATTCGGCACCTCCCGCCGAGCGAGCTGGGCTTCGACTAACGCCAGCAGCATCGCCCGCAGCGTCTCCAGCGTGTGCGCATACGGGTCGAGCCGGGCGATGGCATCCGCCAGCCCCTTCAGCCCCAGCTGCTCCCCGGCCCAGAGCGCGAAGTCGTTGGTCGACCGGCCGACGCGCAGGCGGGCATCGAACATGTGGAAATACAGCGAGCGGATGCTGACCTGCCGCAGGGCATGGGCGAACTCTTCCAGCGTGGCGGCGGTATAGGGGGTCGGCATGACCACGTGGATGGACTTGATGAAGAAGAACTCCTCGCCGGCACCCACGAACCGGAACCGCACCGCGGGGCGCTGGGTCAGGTATCCGCTGACCGTGTCCGCCAGGGCCGCCCGGAGACTGGAAAGGCTCGAATGCTCCCGCACGTCGATGCTGGCCAGCCTCTCTCCCAGCCGGTCGTCCCCCAGCACCTCCGACACCCAATAGGCGAAGTCGTTGGTCGGCTCCGGCGTCAGGTAGTGATGCTGTAGGAGGAAGTGGTGGGTGTGGTAGTAGATGCAGGAGTCGGGCACCGTCCGCAGCAGCTTCGCCAGCGTGGGCAGCGTAGAGGCCCGCAGCCCGGTGGATTCCTGGAGGACCAGGCTCGTGGAGAACTGGAACGTCTTGGGATGGGCGGCCTCCGGCGCTGCAGCGGGGACCGTGGACGGCTGGCTCATCTTAAGCGCTCCTCACCTCAAGACGGTGCAGGACGTTGCGGACTTGCCGCGGGCCGCGCACGCGCCACCGGGCCGCGGTGGCCGCCCGCGGAGCGCCAACGAACACCGAGATCCCGCCGGCGCGGTTCACCGCCCGGAACGCGTCTTCGTCCGTCCGGTCATCGCCGAAGTAGATGACCCCGCCCTGCGGGCACCGGTACCGCTTCATCAGCCACTCCACGATCGCGCCCTTGTCCCATGCCACCGGCGGTCTGATCTCCACCACGCGTTTGCCGGTGGTGACGCGCACCCGATGGCTCGCCACCCAGGGCGAGACCGCCCCGCGGACCTCGCGCTGAAACCGCGCCCGATCGGCGCGGCGGATCGCGCGCCAGTGGATGCTCAACGACAATCGCTTGGACTCCACCCATGCGCCGGGGATCGGCCGCAGCACGCGCCGCAGCATGGCGGCGATCCGGACCAGGACCGGCGCGGCCCGCCTGGCCTGCGGATGGAGGAAGCGCACGCCGGGCCCCTGGAGCTCCAGTCCGTGGTTGCCGACGTAGAGCGCGCCGGGCACCCGGACCATCCCGCGCAGCTCCGGCAGCGAACGCCCGCTGATGAGGCCAAGCCGCACGCCGCGGCGCTGGCTCAACCGCCGCAGGAGCCGCCGGGTTGCCGGATCAAGCCGGGCCAGGGCCGGGGCGCTGCGAATGGGCACCAGCGTCCCGTCGTAATCGGCCAGGAGCAGGAACGGCCGGGCCCGCACCGTCACGCTTCCTGGAACTCGAACTGGAACAGCGTCGAGAGAATCTTGCCCGCCCAGCGGTAGACGTTCTGCTCGCGCACCTGGGCCCGGAGCTTGCGCATCCGCTTCTGCTGCTCCTCCGCGGGCAGCGAGGCGGCCCGGTACATGACATCGGCCAGCTCATCCACCGCGTAGGGGTTCACCAGCTCCGCGTCCGTCAATTCCCGGGCGGCCCCCGTGAACTGGCTGAGGATCAGCACGCCGTCCTCCTGGACGCGCGAGGCGATGAACTCCTTGGCCACGAGGTTCATCCCATCGTGGAGCGCGCTGACGACGCACAGCGACGCCAGCCGGTACCAGGCGTAGAGCGGCAGCGGCCCGACCTGCTGCTTGAGGAAGATGATCGGCTGCCACCGGTCGGTCCGGTACTTCCAGTTGATGGCCTCCACGAGCTGGTCGATCTCGTCGTTCACCTGCTGGTAGGCGGGGATGTGGACCCGGCTGGGCACCCCGATCTCCACGAACACCATCTTCCGTTGGAACTCCGGGTGGCGCTCCAGGAACCGGTCGATGGCCTTCAGCCGCTCCGGGATCCCTTTGGTGTAGTCGATCCGGTCCACGCCGAGCCACACCGACTGATCGCCGAGGCGGAACCGCCGCTTCAGCCGCTTCATCTCGGCGTCCACCTCGGGGCTGGCCGCGCGCTCGGCGATCGCGTCGAAATCCACGCTGATCGGAAAGGGGCGCACCATCGTGGTCAGCCCGCCGCGCGTCACCTCGAACCGCTCGTAGTCCACCCGGGCCTCGATCGTCCGGTCCACGGTGTCCAGGAAGTTCTGGCAGTGGTAGCGGACGTGGAACCCCAGGAGGTCGTTGCCCAGCAGCCCGTCGAGGACCTGCTCGCCCCACGGGCAGATCCGGAACGCCTCGGGGTTGGGCCACGGGATGTGCCAGAACTGCGCGGTCTTGATGTTCGGCCGCTTCAGCAGGCGCGAGAGCAGCGCAAAGTGGTAGTCCTGGATGAACACGAACGCCCGCCGATCGCCGATCTCCCCCAGGATCGTCTCGGCGAACTTCCGGTTGACCGCCTCGTACATCTGCCAGTCGGCCGCATTGAAGGTGGGCCGGGTGTAGGCGATGTGGCAGAGCGGCCAGAGCCCCTCGTTGGCGAACCCGTAGTAGTA
>JACQRE010000123.1 GCA_016206585.1 Candidatus Omnitrophota bacterium
CTTGCCCATCCGAACGGCCAGCAGCGCCTGGCCCAAGGTGTTGTTGATCTTGTGCGCGCCGGTGTGCAGGAGGTCTTCCCGCTTGAGGTAGACGGTGACTCCGCCCAGCGCCCGGCTCAAGCGTGTGGCTTCATAGAGCGGGGTGGGGCGGCCGGCGTAGGTGGAGAGGAGCGTGCGCAGCTCGCGCCGGAACCCGGGATCGCGCCGGGCGTTAGCGTAGGCGCGCGCCAGCTCCTCGAGCGCGGCCATGACCGTTTCCGGCACAAATTGGCCCCCGTACGGCCCGAAATGGCCGCGGCGATCCGGTACGCTTTGTCGTCGTATCATGATGAAACAATTATGGTAACCGAACGGCTCAGGAGTGTCAAACGTGTGAGCGGATTGTGTGAGCGGATTGGGCCTCCGGCGGGCCCCCGCCCCCAGCTGTTCGGAGCCGACCCGACGGGGGTAGAAGAGGAACGAACAAGCCTGGAAGGTTAGACGGTGAAGAGGGAGAGGCGGCGGCCGAGGCGGCGGCGGCGGGCTCGGCGGACGATCTCAGCACCCAGCGCCACGTCGTGGATGGCGAGGCCGGTGGCGTCGAAGACGGTGATCTCATGGTCAGCGCGGCGGCCGCGCGCGCGGCCGATCAGGATGTCGCCGAGCGTGGCGTGGATGTCGCACGGGCGAAACTGGCCGCGGCGGATGGGCACGTTGAGCTCGCCGCCGTGGATCGCCTGCTCGCGCTCATCCACAACCACGAGCGCCTCGCGCAGGATGGCGGGGTCGAGCTCTTGCTTGCCCGGCGCGTCCGCCCCGACGGCGTTGATGTGCGTGCCCGGAGCGAGCCAGGCCCGCCGGACGAGGGGGTGATGGGACGGCGTGAGCGTCACCACGACGTCCGCCTCACGGACGCACCGCTCGATCGTCGCGGAGGGTTCGAAGACGACCCCGCGCAGCCGGCGGCGCATCCGCCGGCAGAGCCGCGCGGCTTCCTGCGGACGAGGTCCCCACACCCGCACCCAGCACAGCGCGAACAGGGCGGCCAGCGCCTCAAGCTGCGCGTCGGCCTGCGCGCCGCAGCCGACCAGCCCGACGATGCGGCTGTCGCGCCGGGCGAGTGTGTGGGCCGCCACCGCCGCGGAGGCCGCGGTGCGCAGCTTCGTGATGAGCAGCCCGTCCATGACCGCCAGCGGGACACCGGTCGTCGGATCGTTGATGACGATGACCGCCATGACCGTCGGCAGGCCGTGTCGCGGGTTGCGCGCGTGGACGTTCACCCATTTGATGCCGGCGGCGGGCGGGTAGCACAGGGACGCGGGCATCGCGCGGAAATCGTCGCCGCGCGGGAGGTTCAGGTAGAGCTTGGGAGGCATGACCGCTTCGCCCCGCGCCATCGTCTTGAACGCCGTCCGCACCACGCGGATCGCCGTGCGCACGTCGATGAGCCGTGCCACGTCCCGCTGCGTGAGGATCAGCGTCTGGGGGGTCATGCCTGTCCAATCTTAAAGTGCACGACGTCCCCGTCCTGCACGGCGTACTCCTTCCCTTCCAGCCGCAGCACGCCCTGGGCGCGGGCCGCCGCCTCGCTACCGCACTGCACCAACTGTTCCGCCTGGATCACCTCGGCCCGGATGAAGTGGCGCTCGAAGTCGGTGTGGATCGTCCCCGCGGCCTGCGGCGCCTTCGTGCCCGAGCGCACCGTCCAGGCCTGCAGGATGTTGGAGGCGGTCGTGAAGAACGTCACGAGGCGCAGCAGCGCGTAGCCCCGGCGGATCACCTGCGGCAGCGCCGACTCGGTCACGCCGAGCTCCCGCATCATCTCGGCGCGGTCGGCCGCCTCCAGCTCGACCAGCTCCGCCTCCAGCTTGGCGCAGAAGACCACCACCTCAGCCCCCTCGCGCTGGGCCAGCTGCCGGATCTGCTCGACCCAGCCGGAGGAGCGTTGGCCGTCCTCGCCGATGTTCACCGCGTAGAGGACCGGCTTCGCGCTCAGCAGCTCGATCCCGAAACTCCTGGGATGCGCCTCCGGCGCGAGCCCCAGGTGGCGGATCGGCTGCCCCTTGGCGAGGGCCGCATGCCAGCGCTCGAGATGCCCCGTGAGTGTGACCGCCTGCTTGTCGCCGCCTTTCGCGAGCTTGTGCTCTTTCTCCGTGCGCCGCTCGACGACCTCCAGGTCCTTGAGGAGCAGCTCCGTGTGGACCACCTCGATGTCGCGCAAGGGATCCGCCTCGCCCATGGGGTGGGCCACGTTCGGATCCTCGAAGCCGCGCACGACGTGCAGGATCGCATCCACGCCGAGGATGTGGCTGAGGAACTGGTTGCCCAGCCCTTCGCCCTGGTGCGCCCCTTTGACGAGGCCGGCGATGTCGACGAACTCGATGCTCGTGGGGATGATCTGCTGGGGGGCGAGGCAGGCCGCCAGCGCGTCAAGCCGCGGATCCGCGACCTGGGCCACGCCGACGTGCTGGTCGATCGTCGTGAAGGGGTACGGGGCGACGGCCGCGTGCGCGGCGGTCAGCGCGTTGAAGAGGGTCGACTTCCCCGCGTTGGGCAGTCCCACGAGGCCGAGCTTCGTCCCCATGCGTTATTTGCGGAGGAGGATCACGCCCACCACCACGCACACCACGCCCAGCACGCGGGAGAGCGTGAGCGGTTCGCGCAGGATCCACCAGCCGAGGATCGCGGCGACCAGCGGATACGCGCCGGCCACCGGGGTGACCTGGGACAGCGCCCCGGACTGCAGCGCGCGGTAGAACGCCATCTGGCCGACGAAGCTCGCGAGCAGCCCCCCGCCGGCCAAGAGGAAGATGGAGGACCAGGAGAGCGTCCGGATCGCCTGCCACGGCGACCAGATCCACCCGAAGAGGAGGACGCCGGCCACGACGCCGAGGCTGCGGACCATCACGCCAATGGTCGGTGCCGTGTGTCCCAGCCCGACCTTTTCCATGAGGGGCACGACACCCCAGATGCCTGCCGTGAGAAGCGCCCAGAGGAATGCCGTCATGGTGTGCTCCCAACCCCGTAGGTTACTGGTGACGGAACTGCTGCCACAACCGCCGGAACCGGCTTTCGAAAATCAGGTGGTAGAGCGCCTGCTTGTCTGGAAAGGTCCGCGCCACCGCCTCCCGCAGCGCGGCCTGCTGGATCTCGATGTCGATGAGCGGCACCTCGCCCGAGATGATCATCTCGCAGATGCGGTCGGCCTGCCGCTGCAGCGCGCGGACCGCCTCGTCCTCCGCGCACAGTGCCTGGAGCCGCGCGGTGAGCTCTTCCTCCACCGCGCCGCGGTTGGCCGTGGAGAGCGGCACGATCTCCACGTCCTTGCGCCGCTTCAGCGCGTGCAGAAACGGGATCGGCGAGATGCCGGCGGTCGCGATGACCGACGGGCCGCGGTCAAACGCCTCCTGCACCGCCTGCCGGAACGGTTCGGAGCAGAGCTCCATCCGGCCCAGCTCATCCAGGAAGAGGAGGAACGCGTGCTGGATGCCCCGCTGGATGACCGGCACGGCGACGTCGTCGAGCACCGAGACGTTCACTTTGTACGGGCCGACGCGCACCCCGCCCTCCATCCGCCGGTGGGCGAGGAGGACCTGCCGGCCGTCGAGCGGGCTGAGCCAGAAGCCCATCCGCTGCTCCTGCTCCCGGAACTCCTCGGTGAGAAATCCGTCGATCGGACCGTGGCGGACCGCCTGGATGAGCCGCTTGAGGAGCGTCGTCTTCCCGATGCCGGGACGGCCCACGATGAGGAGGTGCTTCATGCGACCTCGACGCGGCTATTCGAGCGGAAGGCGCTTGCTGCGGCCGCGCTTGTCGAAGTAGCCGAGCGTCGGCAGGATCGGCGCGTACTGTTCCGGGTACGGGAGGCAAAAGGTCACCATCTCATACAACCCCACCGCCGTGCGGATAGCCCCCCGCACCGCCCCCCGGGCCGTCCCGGTCAGGAAGCTGCCCGCCGTGTCGCTCTGCGAGGAGTGCTGGTGGATGGTGTAGGGGATCTCGAGCCAGCCGCCGAGAAAGTTGGTCGCCCCGCGCCCGAGCTTGTCGAGGGCCGGCTGGACGTTGTAGCGGCTCATGGTGTCCTCGATCCGATCTCCTCCGGATGCCGCGGAGGAGTCCGTGGCGGCCCAGGCCGTCGGCACGCTCAACCCCACGACACAGGCCCCCACCGCCACCCAGCGACCGCGCACACGCATCAGCGTCCTCTCCTGTTGTTCCTGGCCCGTCCGGCGGGCACGCGACCCTCCGGCATCGCGCCGCTGGCCCGCAGGCTGACCACCCCCTGCGCGGCGACGATCAGATGGTCGACCACTTCAATCCCCAGCAGCTCCCCGGCCGCCGCCAGCCGCCGCGTCAGCTCGAGATCGTGCGCCGAGGGCTCCGGATCGCCGGAGGGATGGTTGTGCGCGACGAGGACGGCGGCGGCCGACGCGGCGATCGCCTCCTTGAACAGCTCGCGCGGGTGGACGAGGCTCGCCGAGAGGCTGCCGACGGCAATCGGGGCAAGACGAATGAGCCGATGGCGGTTGTCCAGGAGGAGGGCCACGACGTGCTCCTTCGGCTTGTCCAGCAGGTGGGGCCGCAGGAGTGCTGCGGCCGCCTCGACGCTGTCGACGACGGGCCGGTCCCCGGCGTCACCCGGAGCCACCCGCCTGGCCACCTCGACCGCCGCCTTGAGCTGCACCGCCTTGGCCGGCCCGATGCCGCGCACCGCGCAGAGCCGCTCGACCGACGCCTCCGCGATCCCGCGCAGCGACCCGAACGCCGCGAGCAGCCGCCGAGCGCTGACCAGCACCGATTCCCCGGCGATGCCGCGGCCCAAGAGGCACGCCAACAGCTCCTGCTCGGAGAGCGATTCCGCCCCCAGGCGGGTCAACCGCTCCCGCGGACGCTCGGAGCGCGGCAGATCCAGCACGGTTAAGCCTGCAGACATGGACTCGCGCATCTTAGCACACTTCACCACGCGCCGCCCCCGCCACCGCCGCCTCCCCCGCCGGAGGAGCCCCCGCCGCTAAAGCCGCTGCTGCTGGAGGAGGGGGGCGACGAGAACACGCGGCTCATGGACGCCGTCGCCTGATGCAGGTCGGCCCCGAGCCGGCTGGGCGAGAAGGTGTCCCACGTCCCCGCATACCACGAGGGCGGCTGGGTCACGAGACCTTCGAACGCCTTCGCCCAGTGATGGGCGACCCCGAACGCCACAGCGTACGGGAGGCAGCGCTCGAAGAGCGATGGATCGTTGAGCCGTCGGATGCGGTCCTGGTCGGTGCGCCGCAGGAACTCGAGGAACCCGAAGATGCGGCCGGTGACCTCCGACCCTTTGAGCGTGCGCCGCGGCATCGCCAGCCCGATCAGGATGATGCTCATCGCCGAGAGGACTGCCGCGACGAGCACGGGGACCGTTGGAAGCTGGTGCCACGGTTGCGCCCCCAGGAGGCCTCCCCACAGCAGGATCCCCGCCGCCGCCCCGCCCAGCGTATACACCAGACGAACCTTCTGGGGGTTCCCTTCGAGATACCCGGCTCCGATCAGGCTCAGATACACCTGCTCCGAGAGGCCCGGCAGGTGCTCGTAGAACTCATGCTTGAGGTCGGAGAGCTTCACGATGTCGCCGGCCTTCCACCCTGCGCCGAAGAGGTGCTGGAGAAAGGCCTGCTCATGCGGCTTGAGGCGCGCGCACTCCGGCTCGGACTTCAGGCTCACCAGCCGGTAGTCCGACACCCCGCCGCTGAACAGCGGGGCGATGAGGCTGAGCTGCGGCGAGGTGACCGGCTCGATGCGCAGGGAGCCGCGCACCGCCAGGTCGATGATCGTCGAGGTGAGGTCCCGCAGGTTCGCCTGCTGATCCATCAGCGCGCCGACTTCTGCGGGGCTGAGGCCGTCCGGCGGCTCGTACTGGACGACCTGGGAGCGCGGCGGCTTGGGATCGCGCCCGCGCGTGTTCCAGAGCCACCCCATGGCTGCGAGGACCACCAACGGGATGCCGTAGACCCAGTTGTCCTGGAGCCACCAGCCGAGCACCTGGCGGCCCGAGGGCGGATGGACCACCCCGCGCGACCAGGCGACCGCGGCGGTCAGCCCTTCATACGGTTGGAGGGCGCGCGCGGGCTCGAAGACCACCCGCTCGCCGAAGCGGTGCAGCTCCTCCTCCCGCAAGCGGTCGGTCGACCCGTACCCGCCGAGGAACGCGAGGCTGCGCACGTCGCGCACGGCGGGCGGCAGCACGAGCTCCGCCCGGACGCGGCGCATGGGCACGGCCCACTCGTGGCCGGTGAGGTTCCAGTAGCACTCATCGGGGTCCGGGAAGAACCGGATCGCCCCCCGCTGCACCTCGTAGACGAGGCGGTAGGTCTGCAGGCCGGTCACGGTCGCGTCGGGATCGCCGATGCGGATGCGGCGGTAGCGGCCGGCCGCCTCCAGCCGGTAGCGCCAGGGCTGGCCGTTGCGGTCGGTCACCTCGCGGACGCGCAGGCGCAGCCGGAAGTGCTGGCCGATCCGGTCGGTGTAGTGGACGGGGATGTCGCGGTAGATGCCGTGGCGGGACTCGCCGGTGAAGTTCGCGAGGATCGTCTCCATCACCGTCGCGGTGGCATCCTCGTGGACGAGCACCTGGGTCTCGAAACTGGCGATCTCCCAGGCGTGCGCCGCCGGGCTGGAGGCGGCCGCGAGCAGCCACCCGATCCACCACACACGGGATCGCATGCGCGGCGCGTTACGAGAAGGCGACCTTGGGCGCCTTCGCTTCCTCGGCGGCATCGAGCTGGAAGAACTCCTTGGGGGTGAAGCCGCCCAGCTGGGCGACCAGCCGGTCCGGCAGCACGGAGAGCTTCGTGTTGTAGTCGCGCACGACCGCGTTGTAGTAGCGGCGCGCGCTCTGCACCGCCTCTTCGATCTGGGTCAGCGACTGCTGCAGGCCCATGAAGTTCTCGTTGGCGCGCAGCTGCGGGTACTGCTCGGCCACGGCAAACAGGCTTTTCAGCGCGCCGGTCAGCATCCCCTCGGCCGCCTCCTTGTCCTTGGGCCCGGCGGCCTGCATGGCGCGGGAGCGCGCCTCGGTCACCTGGATGAACACCTGCTGCTCGTGCGCCGCGTAGCCCTTCACCGTCTCGACCAGGTTCGGGATGAGATCGTAGCGCCGCTTGAGCTGCACGTTGATGTCCGACCAGGCGCCGTCCCCCCGCACCCGCAGCTGGATCAATCCATTGTAGATCACGACCGCCCACACGGCGAGTGCGATGAGCACGGCGAGAAGCCACATCCTCGTCCTCCTCTCTTATCTTAGCTGCGAACCCTCGTAGGATAGGCGTTTATCCTACTCGATCTACCAAAACCCGTCTACCGCGAACGGATGACGCCGCGCTGGGCGCACGGCCCCTCGAGCGGGCAGCGGCTGCACCAAGGCGAGGTGGGGTGGCACAGGTGCTGGCCGAACGTGACGAGCAGGTCGTTGTAGCGCTGCCAGTGGCGGCGCGGCAGGAGACGCCGCAGCGCCATCTCGGTGCGCTCCGGTGTCGTCGTGCGGACGTACCCCCAGCGGTTGCTGATGCGGTGGACGTGCGTGTCCACGCAGATGCCGTCCCGGCGGAAGGCCAGCGTGATCACGAGGTTCGCCGTCTTGCGCCCCACCCCCTTGATGGTCAGCAGCTCCTCCAGCGTGTCGGGCACGCGGCCGCCGTAGCGCGCAAGGAGCGTCCGGCAGACGGCGCGCAGCGTCCGGGCCTTCGTGCGGTAGAAGCCGACCGGATAGATCAGCCGCTCGATCCGCCGGACGTCCAGTGCGAGCAGCTGCCGCGGGCTGCGCGCGACGCGGAAGAGGCGCTCCGAGGCGGCGCGCGTCGTCGCGTCCTTCGTCCGCAGGCTCAGCAGGCAGCTGATCAGGGTGGTGAAGGGGTCGGTCCGGTAGCGGCCGACGACCGGCTCCTCCCACTGCCGGATCAGCCGCGCGAGGGTCCGGAGGACCGCATCGATATTCCGGTTCGTCACCATGCCATATACCTATACGCGGGCGCGTCACCAGATGCCGGTGAACAGCTCGCGGATTTTGGCGGCCGGGTCGGGCGCCACCATGAGCGCTTCACCGATGAGTGCTGCGTGGACCCCCAGCCGCTGCATCCGCTGGAGATCCTCGGGCGTCTGGAGGCCGCTTTCGGCGACGATCACCTTCCCGGCGGGGATCTTGGGCACTAGCTGCTCGGTCAGTGTGGGATCGATCTGGAACGTGCGCAGGTCGCGGTGGTTGATGCCGATCACCGCCGCCCCCGCGCTGAGGGCCAGCTTCAGCTCGCCCTCGGAGTGCACCTCAACGAGCGGCTCGATCCCCAGCTGGTCCGCCACCTGCATGCAGGCGGTCAGGGCCTCCTCGGTGAGGATCCGCACGATGAGCAGCACCGCATCCGCTTCGTAGAGCACCGCTTCATAGATCTGGTACGGATCGATCACGAAGTCCTTGCGCAGCGCGGGGATCTCCGTGAACTGCTTCACGTCGCGCAGGAAGTCGAGCTGACCGCCGAAGTAGTACGCATCGGTCAAGACGGAGAGCGCTCCCGCCCCCGCCTCCTCCATCGTCTGCGCGAGGCTGACCGGGTCGAACCGCTCGCGCAGCATCCCCCGCGAGGGCGACCGCCGCTTGAGCTCCGCGATGAGGGAGAGCTTGCCGGGCACGTGGATGGCCCGGCGGAAGTTGCGCTCCACGACCCGCCGCTGCGCCCGCTCCTTGAGCTCCTCGAGGGAGAGCCGGTTCTTGGCCTCCTCGACCTCCTGCTGCTTGGTCATCACGATCTCATCGAGCATGCCGGCTGACCTCCCTCACCCGCTCCAACACCCGCATGGCCGACCCCGACGCGATCGCGTCGTTCGCCTGCACGATCCCCTCCGGGATCGTGCGCGCCCGGCCGGCCACGTAGATCGCACAGCCGGCGTTCACCGCCACGAGATCGCGCATGGCCGACGGCGTCCCGTTGAGAATCTCCAGGGCGATACGGGCGTTCTGCGGCGCATCGCCTCCGCGCAGCTGCGCGAGTGCGGCCCGCGGCACCCCCAGCTCCTCGGGGGCCAGCTGCCGCGCCGTCAGGCGGCCGTCGCGCAGTTCCACGGCATCGGTTTCCGTCGTCGTCGTCACCTCATCGAGCCCGTCGCGGCCGTGGACGACCAGGCCGCGGCGGATGCCCAGCCGCTGAAGCGCCTCCGCCATCGGGCGCAGCAGCCGCGGCTCGGCGACCCCCACCAGCTGGAACGTCAGCGGAGCGGGATTGGCCAGCGGCCCGATGAGGTTGAAGAGGGTGCGGATCTTCAGCTCCCTGCGGATGGGGGCCACCACGCTCATGGCCGGATGAAACGCCGGCGCAAAACAGAAGCCGAACCCGGCCTCTTCCACGCAGCGCGCGACGAGTGCGGGCGAGGCGTCGAGGTTGACGCCCAGCGCCTCCAGGAGGTCGGCGCTGCCGCAGCGGCTTGAGGCAGCACGGTTGCCGTGCTTGACGATCCGCACGCTAGCTGCGGCGGCCGCCAGCGCGGCGAGCGTCGAGACGTTGATCGTCCCCTGCCCGTCGCCGCCGGTGCCGCAGGTGTCGCACAGCTCGCTGGGTTTCGACAGCGGCAGGGCCACCGCGTGCGCGCGCAGGACCCCCACCGCCGCGGCGATCTCCTCGGCAGTTTCGCCGCGGCGGGCCAGCGTCGTCAGGAACGCGCGGATCTCCTCCGCGGAGCTCTTCCCCTCCATGATGGCGCCGAGGACGCGCGTCATCTCCGCGGCGCTGAGTGGCTGTTCGAAGGGCATGGCTACCGGCGGCGGCGGCGGAATGCGCGGGAGAGTGCCAGGAAGTTCTGCAACAGGTCTTTGCCCGCCGCCGTCAGGATGGACTCGGGATGGAACTGGACGCCAAAGACCGGCAGCCGCCGGTGCTGCAGCCCCATGATCTCCTGCTCGGCGGTCCAGGCGGTCACCCTCAGCGTCTCGGGGAGCGTCTCGCGCTTCACGATGAGCGAGTGGTAGCGCGTCGCCTCGAACGGGTTGGGCAGCCCCTGGAGC
>JACQRE010000125.1 GCA_016206585.1 Candidatus Omnitrophota bacterium
ATGTGGGGGTGGTCGTACACCGTCGGGCCGCACACGTACATCGTGACCTTCGGCGGCGCCAGCGGCGTGAACTCGTCAACCGACCGGGTGAGCGTGTTGTAGAGTCTCACGTGAGGCTAGTGGTGGGGCTGGGACGGCGATGGCGACTTGCGGTGCTCTTTCAGGTGCTGCTCCAGCGCGTCGATCTCGTGCTGGAGGCTCTCGAGCCGCTCGGTGAGCGGATCCGGCAGGTGCGTGTGGTCCAGGTTGATGCCTGGGAAGTGGCGGTCCTTCGTCCGCGTGATGCGGCCGGGCACCCCCACGACGGTCGAGTGGTCCGGCACGTCGCGGATCACGACCGCGTTGGCGCCGATCATCGAGTCGCGGCCGATGCGGATGTTGCCCAGCACCTTGGCGCCGGCGCCGATCACGACGTTGTCGTCGATCGTCGGGTGGCGCTTGCCCTTCTCCTTGCCTGTCCCGCCGAGCGTGACCCCTTGGAAGAGCGTCACGTTGTCGCCAAGGACCGCGGTCTCGCCGATCACCACCCCGGTGCCGTGATCGACAAAGAGCCCCCGCCCGATCGTGGCTGCGGGGTGGATCTCAATGCCGGTGAGCCACCGCGCGGCCGTCATGATGAGGCGCGGCAGGACGGGGACCCTGATGCGGTCCAGCGCGTGGGCGATGCGGTGGCAGACGATGGCGTGCAGGCCGGAGTAGGTCAGCAGCACCTCGACGAGGTTCCGGGCGGCCGGATCCCGCTCGAAGCACGCCTTGACCTCGCGCTCGAAGAGGATGCGGATCGCCATCCCGAGCACCACGAGAATCCCAAGTGTCCACCAGATAATGGTCATTGGAAAATTCGGCGTGCGGAGTGCGGAGTGCGGAGTAATACTCCGAATTCCGCATTCCGAACTCCGAACTGCGCGATCATGTTCTCTGCCTGGTGAGCAGGACCACGGCGTGCACCGCAATACCACTCTTGCCCGGCGCGAACCCCTCCGTCGTCTTGGCCTTCACGGAGATCCGCGCAGCGTCCACCTCGAGCAGCCGCCCGATCGCGCGCGACATGCGGGCTTTGTAGCCCACAAGCTTCGGCGCATCGGCAATCACCGTGGCATCCACGTTGCCCACCCGCCAGCCGCGCCGTTTCACGGTGGCGTACGCGGCCCGGACGAACGTCCCGCTGTCGGCATTGCGGAATCGGGGATCGCCGGGCGGAAACTGCTCGCCAAGGTCCGGCTCGCCGAGCGCGCCGAACAGCGCATCGGCGACGGCGTGCAGCAGCACGTCGGCGTCCGAATGGCCCGCCAGGCCCCGGGAAGAGGGGACCCTCACGCCGCCGAGTTTCAGGGGACGCCGGCCGTTGAACCGATGGACATCGTACCCAATCCCAACGCGCATGAGTGAGCTTTCAGCGATCAGCGTTCAGCGATCAGCCGAACAGCCCTTGAAGTCCTGTGTCTGCGTTTGCTGACAGCTGAAGGCTGATGGCTGATAGCTCCATTACGGCTCTTCAAAATCGCTTCCGCCAGCCACAGGTCCTCTTTCGTCGTCACTTTGATGTTGAGGGGATCGCCGGGCACCATGCAGACTGGAAAGCCCGCGGACTCAACCACCGCGGCGTCGTCCGGAAACTGCGCCAGACCGCGGGGAGCCCTGGCGAGTGCCTCGCCGAACCAGTCGCGGCGGAACACCTGCGGCGTCTGCACGAACCACAGCGAGTCCCGGTCGAGCGTCAGCCGCACCGTCCGCCGGGCATCGACCGCCTTCACGGTCAGCGAGGCGGGCAGCCCGCATGCGACGGCACCGTGCCGTTTCGCGGCGCGCACCGCCTCATCGAGGAGGCGGCGGCTCAGACAGGGACGCGCCGCATCATGGACGAGGACCCACGCGGCCTGGGGCGGCACGGCGGCGAACCCGTTGGCTACCGACGCGGCCCGCGAGGCGCCGCCCTCGCGGGGCGGCAGGGCTTTGGTGATGCGCTCGCGGGTCAGCAGCGTCCTGACGGCCCGCCGATCCTCTGCGCGCACGACGAGGATGATCCACCGGATGGCGGGATGCTCCTGCAGGACCCGCAGGGTATGCGCCAGCATCGGCCGCCCGCGCAGCGGAAGCAGCGCCTTGTTGATCGGGCTGCCGAGGCGCATGCCGGAGCCCGCGGCCGGGACAATCGCCGCAACGGACATGCTAATGCTTCGGAGGCGCGTTCTCGGGCCGGACGAACACCATGCGCCCGGCGGCGGTCTGCAGGACGCTGGTCACGAGGCCGCGAATCGTCTGGCCGATGAGGGCGCGGCCGTTCTCCACGACCACCATCGTGCCGTCGTCCAGATAGGCGACGGCCTGATGGTGCTCCTTCCCCTCCTTGATGGGCTTGACCTCGAGCGTCTCCCCCGGCAGCACGACGGGCCGCAGCGCCTGGGCGAGCTCGTTGACGTTGAGCACGCCGACGTTCTGGAACTCGGCGATCTTGTTCAGGTTGTAGTCGTTGGTGACGACGCGGGTCCCCAGCATCTGGCCCAGCCTGACGAGCTTCGCATCCGTCTCGGCGATGCCGGGCAGGTCCTCCTCGTGGATGCGCACGTCCACGCTGTTGAGCTGCCGCAGTTGATTCAACACCTCGAGGCCGCGCCGGCCGCGGCTGCGCTTGGTCGGATCGGTGCTGTCGGCCACCATCTGCAGCTCCTTCAGCACGAACCGCGGGATCACCAGCCGGCCCTCGACGAACCGCGTCCTGCACAGATCCACGATGCGCCCGTCGATGATCGCGCTCGTGTCGATGAGGTACGACTCCTCGCCGCGGTCGTGCCGGGCCAGCCGCACGTAGGGGATGATGACGTTGAACTCATCGCGGCCGCGCAGCGCCATCGCCATCCCGAGGTAGCAGAAGGCCCACGTCAGCACCACCCGGACGATCGACGTCGTGCCCAGGTCCAGCGGGATGAGGGCGACGGCATCCGACACCAGCTTCGCCATGATGAGCCCGAAGAGCAGCCCGAAGACCGCGGCGGAAAATCCGCGGACTGACACCCGGCCGACCCGGTGGATGAACGCCTCGATCAGGACGAGGACCGCACCCGCCGCAGCCCCCAGCAGGGCGCGAAGCTCGATCGGCCACCCCGCCGACTCGCCGACGACCTGCGAGCCAAGCAGCGCGCTGATGATGATGAACCCCACCCGCACGAACCTCAAATCCATGAATACCTGCTCATGTAAGGTGTAATGTTAGAAGTGTAATGTGTAATGGCAAAGCCGGGTTCGCGGTGTTCCATGACACATTACACAATCCACATTACACCTGATTCTTGTCATGTTCCGAGGGCTTGTTGGACCGCTTCACGCACGTCGCGCACCGGAACGACCTCGATGCCGTCCACCGCGTGGATGCCGCCGCGCTGGGCCGCCACGAAACAGCGTTGGAACCCGACCCGCTTCGCCTCGTGGATCCGCTGCGAGATGTTGGTCACCGGCCGGATCTCGCCGGTCAAGCCCACCTCGCCGACCGCCAGGTCCTGCCGGCTCGCCGGCCGCTCCTTGAGGCTGGAGGCGATCGAGATCGCGATGGCCAGATCCGCCGCCGGCTCCAGCAGCCGCACGCCGCCCAGCGACGACGCGAAGACGTCCTGCTGCGCGAGCAGGTGCAGCCCGACCCGCCGCTCGAGCACGGCGAGCAGCATGGAGAGCCGGTTGAAGTCGACCCCGGTCGTGCGCCGGCGCGGCAGCCCCATGCCGCAGGGGCTGGTCAGCGTCTGCACCTCGACGAGCAGCGGGCGGCTCCCCTCGAGCGTCACCGTCACCATGCAGCCCGGCACCGCGTCGGTCCGGTCGCTCAGGAACAGCTCCGAGGGGTTGGACACCTCGACGAGCCCCTCCGCCGTCATGTGGAACACGCCCAGCTCGTACGTCGCCCCGAACCGGTTCTTCGTCGAGCGCAGCAGGCGGAAGCCGCTCGTCGCCTCGCCCTCGAAGTAGAGCACCGTGTCCACGAGGTGCTCCAGCACCTTGGGCCCGGCGAGGAAGCCGTCCTTCGTCACGTGCCCGACGAGGAAGAGCGCGCTGCGGCTCTCCTTCATCAACCGCACCAGCTCATAGGCGCACGCGCGCACCTGCCCCACCGACCCGGGCGCGGAGTGCAGCGCCTCGGTCTCGATGACCTGGATCGAATCGATGATGACGACCTGCGGCTTGAGCTGCTTGACCGTCTCGATGATGGGCTCGAGCTGGGTCTGCGCGAGCAGTTGCACGTCCGACGCGCTCAAGCCCAGCCGTGTGGCCCGCAGCTTGGTCTGCCGCAGCGACTCCTCACCGCTCACGTAGAGAACGGGATGCCCGGACGATGCCAGCCCACCCGCCACGCTGAGGAGGAGTGTGGACTTGCCGATGCCCGGCTCTCCGCCCACCAGGGTCACCGAGCCCGGGACGATGCCCCCGCCCAGCACCCGGTCGAACTCGCCCAGCCCGGTTAAGACGCGCACGGCGTCTTCGAGCGACACGTCAGCCAGCCGGGTGGGTGCCTCGGCGTCGATCGCGCGCGTGCTGGTGGGGGACGCCGGCTCGACGATCTCCTCGACCAGCGTGTTCCACAAGCTGCAGCCGGGGCAGCGGCCGGCCCACTTGATCGACTGCGCGCCGCACTGCTGGCAGACGTAGAGCGCTTTGAGTTTCGGCATGTCGGTGAGCGGTCAGCTATCAGCCATCAGCTTTCAGCGAAGGATGCTTCTGCTGATAGCTGAAGGCTGACAGCTACGGATTCTTTTTCGTCTGCTTCGGACGGGACAGCAACTTCCAGGGGTTCGCGCGGAGGTCCTCGACGAACACGACCATCCGCTGGTAGAGCTCATCGTCGAACAGGAGCCGGCCCATGGTGCCCTCGCCGGACTCCACAGACGACATCGCCACGTTGAGCCGCTCGCCCAGCGCCTTCCAATTCCGGGTGGCGTCGCGGGCCTCCCGCATGGCTTCCTGAAGATAGATGCGCGCCTCCGGCGAAGCGACCAGGCTGTTCAGGCCCTGCAGCGTCTGTTTGAACTCGGTGAGCACCTCATTGGAGCGCTCGATGATCTGATCCGTCGAGACCGGCGGCTTGCCGACGAGCTGTCCCTCCGGTTCGAGCATCGGCCCCTGCCCGGCCCCGGGGCGGATGTCGAGGTACTTCTCGCCGAGCAGGCCGAAGGTGCTGATGGAAGCCTCATCGTCCGCGCGAACGCTCACCCGGGAGGGGAGGCGAACCAAGAGCTCGACCTTGGGGGCCGACCGGTCCTTCGGATAGACGATCTGGACGGTCTGGACCTTGCCCACCTCCACGCCGGCGTACTGCACCGGCGAGCCGTCGGTGATCCCGTTCGCCGAATCGAACAGGACGCGCAGCTGGTAGCCGGGCTGGAAGGCGGTGGACAGGTCCCCGATCGCGAAGATGAAGAAGATGAACAGCGCCAACCCCGAGACCACGAACGCCCCGACCTTGATCTCCAACGACCAGCGCTGTGCCATGGGCTCCTCTAGCCACGTGTCACGAACACGAGCGTCTCTTCTCCCTCTCTTAACGCGGCACGGAGGCGCGTGAGGACCACCGCGACAGCACGCGGCGGTCAGGCAGCCCCTCCTGGATGGGTCCCACCGCCTCCCCCTTGATGAACTGCTGTACGTACGGGTTCTTGGAGGCGCGGATCTCCTCGGGCGTCCCCACCTCAAGAATGTCCCCATTGTAGAGCATCGCAATCCGGTCTGCCACCTTGTAGGCGCTGCGCATGTCGTGGGTGACCACCACCGACGTCACCTTGAGGCGGTCCCGCAGCGCGACGATGAGGTCGTTGATGATGTCGCCCATGATGGGGTCGATGCCGGTGGTCGGCTCATCGTACAGGACGATGGACGGGCTTATGGCTAGCGCGCGCGCCAGCCCCACCCGCTTGCGCATGCCCCCCGAGAGTTCGGCTGGGTAGAGGCCATCCACGTCCTGCAACCCCACCAGCTGGAGGCACTCGTGGACCCGCTGGGCGATCGCCTCCGGGCTCATCGTCGTGTGCTCCTGCAGCGGAAAGGCCACGTTCTCGAAGGCCGTCATCGAGTCGAAGAGTGCGGCGCTCTGGAAGAGCATGCCGAACCGCATCCGCAGCGTGTCGAGCGCGGCCCCCGAGAGCTGGGCGACATGCTCGCCGTCGACCCGCACCAGGCCGCCGTCTGGCTTCATGAGGCCGATGATGTGCTTGAGCAGGACGGACTTCCCCGAGCCGGAGCGGCCGATGATGACCATCGTCTCGCCGGTTTGGATCGTCAGATTGGCGCGGTCCAGCACCTGGTGGCCGTTGAACGCCTTGGAGAGGTCCTTGATCTCAATCATCTGGAGACCAGCGACAAGCAACAAGCGACAAGCAACACTCCAAATGAATATTCTTGAGAACTGTTGCTTGTTGCATGTCGCATGTCGCTGAGGTTATCTCCACACGAAATAAAACAGCGCGGTGCAGAGACAGTCCGCCGCGATGATGAGGAGGAAGGACGTCACCACCGCCACCGTCGTCGAGCGGCCCACCCCCTCGGCACCCCCCTCGGTGCGGAACCCCTCGAAGCAGCTTACGGTGCAGATGATCATGCCGAAAATGAACGCTTTCAGCAGCCCCGAGGCGAGGTCCTTGAACGCGAGCGGGATGGTCGTCATCTTCCAGTAGAGGCTCGGCAGGATGCCCAGCTTGAGCGTCCCGATGAGGAACCCGCCCAGGATGCCGACCGCATCGGCCCACAGTGTTAGCAGCGGCAGCGCGATGACCATCGCGATGAACCGCGGCACCACGAGGAAGCGCACCGGATCGGCCGCGAGCGTCATGAGCGCGTCGATCTGCTCGGTCACCTTCATCGTGCCCAGCTCGGCGGCGATGGACGAGCCGACCCGCCCGGCGACGGTCAGCGCGGTGATGACCGGGCCGATCTCGCGCACCACCGAGAGGGCGACGAGGCCCGCGATGTACATCTCGGCCGAGAGCTTCTGCATCTGGTAGGCGCTCTGGAAGGCGAGCACCATCCCGATGAAGAGCGAGGAAACCGTCACGATGAACCACGACTGGACGCCGATCTTCCAGAGTTCATAGACGACGGCGCGCAGCCGCAGGCGGCGCAGAAACACGCCGCCGACGGTCTGCGCGAAGAGGAGGCAGAGGCTGCCCGCGTACCAGAAGAGGTCGACCGCCCACGCGCCGGCGGTGGCGGTCGTCTGGAGGAAGGAGGCGTTCAGTCGGCCGATCATTTGTCGAGGAACACTGACGTCTGTGGAATGTCGAATGCGTAATGCGTAATGGAACTGCCGGGTCCGATCTCGCCGGCTCTCGTTGTCACGTTACGCATTACGCATTCCACATTCGACGCCCGTGTGGTAGGAATGCGTGATTTAGTTGCTGGCTGGAGAGGCGGGATGCTCGGCCGGCGTGGCCTCTTCGAACTCGAGCCCCTCGCCCTTGCGGACGGCCCGCAACACCGACCCGGACTTCACGCGGCGGGCGATGACCGACTCCGCCAGCGGATCCTCGAGGTAGCGCTGGATGACCCGCTTGAGCGGCCGCGCCCCGTAGACCAGGTCGAAGCCTTTCTCGACGAGGAGCTGCTTGGCGGTCTCGTCCACCTCGATGGAGATGCCCTGCTCGCGCAGCCGCTCCTTGACCATGCCGATCTCGAGCTCCACGATCTTCACGAGGTTGTCGTGGGACAGTGGGTGGAAGACGATTACCTCGTCGATCCGGTTGAGGAACTCCGGCTTGAAGGTCCGCTTCACCTCGTCCATCAGCTGCTGCTTCATCTGCTCGAAGGTCGC
>JACQRE010000131.1 GCA_016206585.1 Candidatus Omnitrophota bacterium
CCGGCCTCGACGCAGGCTTCCAGGGCGTTGCGCAACAGGTTGGTCAACGCCTGCCGCAGCAGAACCTCGTCGCCCCGGACCGATCCAAAGGTGCCTTCGATGCGGATGGCGCCACCGCTGGCCGCGAGGTCCGACCGGATCTCATCGGCTACGCGCGCCGCGAGTGCGGCCATGTCGATGTCGCCGAGCGTCAGGCGCGCCGGACGGGCGAAATTCAGAAATTCTTCGACCACGCGTTCGAGGGCCTCGGTAATCAAATGCTCCGACTCGGCGTCCAACTGGCTGGTCGCCTCGTCGAAGATGAGGATCGTCGGGTCCAACAGCAGCGCGCGGGCGATGGCCAGCCGCTGCCGTTCGCCGCCGGAGAGCAGTGTGCCGCGCTCGCCGATGAGAGTGTCATACCCCTTGGGGAGGCGGCTGATGAAGGCGTGCGCGCTGGCCGCCTTCGCCGCCTCGACGACGTCGGTGAACTCCGCGCTCGGGCTGCCGAAGGCGATGTTCGCCCGCACGGTGTCGTTGAAGAGGAACGTCTCCTGGGTCACCAGGCCGACCTGGCCGCGCAGCGAGGCGAGCGTGACGTGCTTGATGTCGATGCCGTCGATCTTCACCCGGCCGCCCTTCGGATCGTAGAAGCGCGGCAGCAGGTTGACGAGCGTCGTCTTGCCCCCGCCGCTCGGGCCCACGATCGCCATGGTCTCGCCGAAGGGGATCGTCAGCGAGACGTCCCGCAGGGCCGGCTGGCCGTCGTAGTGGAACGAGACGTGCTCGTAGACGATCTCGCGGTGGAACGGCGGCAGGATGCGCGCCTTCGCGTGCTCGATCACGCTCGAGGGCGTGTCGAGCACCTGGAAGATGCGCTCGGCCGACGCCATGGCTTGCTGGTTAATGCCGTGCTGCCTCGCCAGCCGCTTGAGCGGGCGGATGAGCGAGAGGATCGACAGGAGAAACGCGAGGAACGTGCCCAGCGTCACCTCGTTGGCGATCACCGCCCGGCCGCCGACGTAGAACACGACGGCCCCCCCCACGGCTCCGATGAGCTCGGTGAGCGGCGAGATCGAGTTCATCCGCTTGAGGAGCTTGCGGGTCAGCCGGTAGGAGCGCTCGTTGGCGGCGGCGAACTTCTCGCGGACGGCCGATTCGACGAGGAACGACTGGATGATCTGGATGCCGGCGATCGACTCCAGGATGGTGGAGTTGAGCTGCCCCATGACCGTCTGGCCCTGCTGGGACAGTTTCTTGAGCGCCCGGCCGATGCGCGCAATGGGCCAGGCGATGAGCGGCACCAGGACGCAGATGATGAGCGAGAGCTTCCAGTTGATGGACAGCGCGATGCCGAGGAAGACGAGGAGCTGGAACCCCTGGAAGATGAGATCGGTGCACCCTTCGGTGATCGAATTGAGGACGATGCTCGTATCGTAGAGGATCCGGGACATCGTCGTCCCGGTGGTGGCCTTATGGTGGTAGTCGAGCGACAGCCCCGTCACGCGGTCGAAGAGCGCTTGGCGCAGATCGCGCACCACCCGGTGGGCGGCGTCGCTCATGAGGAAGGTCTGCCAGAACTCGAACAGCCCCTTGATGAAGAAGAGGAGGGGGATCGCGATGGCAAAGACGGTCAGCATGGTGCCGGGCTCGATGGTGTTGAGCCACTCGACCACGCCGCGCAGCCACCCGGGGAGCCAGGGCGGGGTGGGGATCGCTTTGTTGGTCACGATCCGGTCCGCCAGGGGGAAAATCGCCCCCAACTGGATCCCGCCCAGGAGGCTGGACACCGCCATGCAGGCGACCGCCAGCGAAAAGACCCCTAGGTGGGGCTTCAAATACCGTAACAGCCTGAAATACGTAGACATAAGCGGGTCATTTTATCACGCGATTTGACTTCCCGCAAGGTGTTCTGCTACACTCAACCGCTACCCCCATGTCGTCACAACCATTACGCGTGGCAGTAGTTGGGGTTGGTCACCTGGGTGCTCGCCACGCCGAAATTTATGCGTCCCTGCCCGGCGTCCGGCTGACGGCGGTCTGCGACGTCGACGCCAAGCGCGCCGCCGCCCTGGCGAAGTCGCTGGGCTGCCGGGCCGTGACGGACTACCGCGACCTGGTGGGATCGGTCGAGGCGGTCAGCCTCGCCACACCGACCAGCCTGCACGGAGAGATCGGGCTCGCCCTCCTGCGCCGGGGCATTCATCTGTTGGTGGAGAAGCCGATCGCCACCACGCTGGCCCAGGCGGATGCGCTCATCCGCACCGCGTCGCGGATGGGCGGCGTCCTGCAGGTCGGCCACGTGGAGCGCTTCAACGCCGCCATCCACGCGGCGCGCCGTTACCTGACCCACCCGCGCTTCATTGAAGTCCACCGGCTCTCCCCGTACCCCTTCCGCGGCACCGATGTGAGTGTGGTGCTCGACGTCATGGTCCACGATCTGGACCTGCTCCTGCTGCTGGTGCAGCGCCCCGTCGCGCGCCTGGAGGCGATCGGCGTGCCGGTGCTCTCGCCGAGCGAGGACATCGCCAACGCGCGGTTGCAGTTCGCCGGCGGGTGCATCGCCAACCTGACCGCCAGCCGCATCAGCGACGAGCCGGTCCGGCGCATCCGCGTCTTCCAGGAGGACCGCTACTGCTCCATCGACTCCAAGGCGCAGACGGTAGAGCTGGCCCGGAAGCAGGGCCGGAGGATCCGCCGCGTCCACCTGCCCGTCAGCCAGCGTCCGCCCCTGCAGGATGAGCTGGCGGCCTTCATCCGGACCATCCGCACCCGGCGGCCGCCGCCGGTCACCGGCCAGGACGGCCGCGCGGCCCTCGCGCTGGCCCTGCGCATCGAGCACACGATGAGAAAAGCAGCAACAAGCGACAAGCGACATGCAACACTTTAGAGTATGGCCAACGTGCTGCTTGTCGCTTGTTGCTTGTCGCTGAGTTGATGCCCTCGATCTGCTTCGTCGCAGGCGACCCATCGGGCGACGCCCACGCGGCCCGGTTGATGGAGGCGCTGCGCGCCACGTTGCCCGCCCTCCAGTTTACAGGCCTCGGCGGACCGGCGATGCGCGCAGCCGGGGCCACGCTCCTCGATGACCTCACCGAAACCGCCGCGATTGGCCCGTTCGATGCGGCGAAGCACCTCGGCCGGCTCGCCGCGGCGAAGCGCCTCCTGGACGCGCATCTCACCGCCCGGCGGCCTGACCTCGTCATCCTCGTCGACTTCGGGGACTACAACCTTCCCGTCATTGCCCCGCTCGCCAAACGGCACGGCCTGCGCGTCCTCTATTACGTCAGCCCGCAGCTGTGGGCTTGGGGCCGGTGGCGGCTGCGGTACGTCCGCCGCTACGTCGACCGCATGGTCGTCTTCTTTCCCTTCGAGGAGGCGTGGTACCGGCGCGAGCAGATCCCGGTGACGTGGGTGGGCCATCCGCTGCTCGACGCGGCGAGGCCGTCGATGCCGCGCGAGGAGGCGATGGCCCGCTTCCAGCTCAACCCCTGGCGGCGCACCGTGGGGCTGTTGCCGGGCTCGCGGGAGCGTGAAGTCGACCGGCACCTGCCGGTGCTGCTGGCCTCCGCGCGGCGCATCGCGTGGCACATGCCGGGGGTCCAGTTCCTGCTGCCCAAAGCACCGGGGATTTCCTCCGAGCGGCTGCGGGACGCCGTGGCGCGCGAGCGGCTTGACGTGCACCTCGCCACGGAGGGATCGGCGTCCGATGCGCTGCAGCTGATGGAGGCGGCGATCGTCGCCTCGGGCACCGCAACACTGGAGGCCGCGCTGTGCGAGGTGCCGATGGCGGTGGTCTACCGCACCTCCTGGCCGACGTACTGGGCGGCACGGCTCGTCGTGCGCGTGCCGCACATCGCCCTGGTCAACGTCGTCGCCGGACGCGAGGTGGTGCCGGAGTTCGTCCAGCGCCGCGCGCATCCGGAGCGCATCGCCGCCGCGGTGGTGGCACTCCTGCGTGACGAGGAGCGCGCCGGCGCGATGCGAGCGCAGCTGCGCGAGGTCAACGCGCGGCTGGGCCCGCCGGGAGCCGTCGAGCGCGCGGCCGCCGCGGTCTTGGAGATGTTGCTTCATCAACGATGAAGCCGTGGCGGGATGCCACGGCTTCGTGCCCTCCGGGGGGCTCTGGCACCCCCGCTCGGATGGCGGAAGCGGCTGGACACGCGCTGATTAGCCCGTCATGTGTAGACCATCGTTTCCCTGCCGATCAACGACCCATTGACTCCGGCAGGGGGCTCGCCCGTGCCGGACGGCTGGCGATGGCGATCGAGCATCTCCTCAAGGAACGGAAAGAGCTCGGTCTCCTGTTGGTCCATGTGCAGCCGGAGGCTCACCCGCAGGCCGTTGAGCGACGGCCGGAGCGCGGCAAACGCGCACCGCGAGGGTTTCGCCGCGCATCGGGTGATGACCCGGAGGTACGCCTGATCGGTGTGGTGGTCCACCGCAAACCGGGCGAGCGTCTGGGCGTTCCACGTCCCCAGGAGCCGGCTGCACGCGACGGCCAGGCGGCCTTCGCGCTGGACGTGCCCCCGCAGCTGTGCGGCCAGGACGAGGCTGATCTCGTGGATCGCGGGCCGCGCAGCCTCGCCGAGCTCCAGCCGGACATCCAGCCGCATGAGCAGCTCCCGAAGCGACTCATGATCCTCTCGCAGACACTCCATGGCTCTCCGATTCATCGGGTGAACCTCCACGCTGCCTCGGAGAGCTGGGCGAACCGTGCCATGGGATCGGCGTCCCGCCTCCAGACATACCGGCCGGCTTTGTCAATGTATCCGGCGTTGGATGCCGTGCCCACATAGGCCAGTCCTCGTCGGAACTGCTGGGCCCAGTCGAATTTTGGAGGAATGAAGAACCGGCCCGTCCGGTCGATGTAGCCGATCTTGCCGTGCCATCCCACCCGGGCCAACCCCTCGGAGAACTCCCACGCCATATCGAAGAGGGGCCCGATGACCATGGTGCCGGCGGTGTTGACGTAGCCGAAGTGGTCCCCTTGGAGGACGAGGAACCGTTCTGAGGTGGGCGAGCGAATCGGGAGGTCCTGGGTGAGCAATGGTTCCGCCGTGGTGGTGGCGTGCACGGTGTCGCGGTACATCGTCTGTGCGCCGCACAGGGTACTGCCCACGACCAGACTTGTCACAATCCACGTGCTCATTCTCTCCATCGCCGTATCCCCCACACCATCTCTCGCGACACGCGTCTTGCAACCCGGTGCGTTGAAAACACCAGCAGCATATCCCGTGGCAGATGACGGGAGGATGACGGGAGGATGACAACCTTGTCATGCAGGGGTGGCGCCTCGAGCGGTCAAGCGGTGTGGGGAGCCCGCGGGAGGCAGACGGCGAACGTGGCACCGGGCCGGCCGGGGACGCTGGCCAGATCGATGCGCCCGCCGTGCGCCTCGACGATCCACCGGCAGAGGCCCAACCCAAGGCCGGTGGAGGAGCCGTCGGCGCTGGCCGGACGCTTGAAGAACCGGTCGAAGAGGTGCGGCAGCTCCTCCGAGGGGATTCCGGGTCCGGTATCGGCCACGACGAGACGCCCCTGCTCGGCGCGGCACTCCGTCATGATGCGGATCTGGCCGTTGGCCGGCGTGTGCCGGATGGCGTTGTCGAGCAGATTCGCCACGAGCCGCTCGAGCAGCCGCCGCTCACCCAGCACCCACACCGGATCGGAGGCGGCGACCTCCACCCGGATGCGCTTCGGGTCGGCGAGCCGCCGCCAGACATCGCCCACCTCGCGCGCCAACGCCCCCAATTCGACCGGACGGCGCTCCACCTCCCCCTTCGCCGCGTCGCTGCGGGCGAGCATCAGCAGCTCCTCGACGAGCTGGGCCATCTCGTCGACCGCCTCCAGCTGCGTGCGCAGGACGCGCTGGTACTCGTCGGCGGGCCTCGGCTTGCGGAGGATGACCTCCAGCTCGCCCTTCATGACCGTCAGCGGCGTGCGCAGCTCGTGCGAGGCGGCCGCGCTGAACTGGCGCAGCCGGCGGAAGGCGGTTTCCAGGCGGGTCAACAAATCGTTGAACGTGACGGCCAGCCGCTCCAGCTCATCCCGGGTGGGCGGCACGTCGAGACGCTCATCCAGGTGTTCCGCGCTGATGCGCTGGGCCTGACGGGTCATGCGCCCCACCGGCTCCATGGCCTGGGTCGCCAGGAACCAGCCGATGGCGCTGGTGCCCAGCAGCGTGATCGGGGTGAGCCAGATCAGCCAGAGCTGCAATCGCGCCAGGGAGGTGTCCACGTGCTCCAGCGACGTCGCCACCTGAATGAGGTAGAGGATCCGGCCGCCCAGGATCACCGGATAGGTGAGGAGCTGCACGCGCAGCCCCCCGGCGTGCACGATGGTGCCGTAGACATGGTCGCCTCGCCTGGCCTGCTCCAGCGTGGCGGCCTCCAGAGGCAGCGTCAACCGCGTGAAGGCATCCGACTCGGCGATGGGGCGGCCGAACCGGTCGACCAGGCGGATGGCGCGGTCGGTCTGGAGGCTGCCCGTTTTGTCGGCCCACCGCTGCACCAGCACAGGGAGCTGGCCGGCGTCCAGAACATCCTGCAGCGTATCCGACGGCGACCCGGCCCAGTTGCCCGGGCCGGCGAGGGGGGCGGCGCGCTCCGCGCTCCAGAACGCCTGGATGGTGTCGGCCACGCTCGCAGCCTGCAGCTCCAGCGTTCGGTTCACGTGCCGCGCCAGGCTGCGGGACACCGTGGTGTACAGCAGCCCGCTGAAGAGCCCCAGCGTGAGGGCGAGGATGCCGACGTACCAGAGGGTGACGGTCTGGCGGATCGAGCGCACGATGCGCATGGGAGCCAACGAGTGTTGCGCGTTCGCGCGTTTTCACGTTGGCGCGTTCGGTTCAACGCGATCACGCGCCTACGCGCGAACGGTTACGACGACTTCAGCGCGCCGGCGGAGGCGGTCTTGGGGTCTTTCAGCAGATAGCCGCTGCCGCGCACGGTGTGCAGCAGCTTCACGGAGAACTCCTCGTCGATCTTCCGCCGCAGGCGGGCGATGTGCACGTCGATGACGTTGGAGAGCGGGTCGAAATCGTGCTCCCACACGTGCTCGGCCAGCATGGTGCGGC
The DNA here is from genome assembly GCA_016206585.1 of Candidatus Omnitrophota bacterium. Classification (GTDB taxonomy): domain Bacteria; phylum Omnitrophota; class Gorgyraeia; order Aquiviventales; family Aquiviventaceae; genus JACQRE01. The sequence goes on from JACQRE010000131.1 coordinate 7,058, forward strand.
TCACCACCTCGTTGGTGTGGTGCAGCAGGAATTCGAGGAGGGCGTATTCCCGGTTGGTGAGGTCGAGGGCCTTCCCGCCGCGCGCCGCGCGGTGGTGGAGCGCATCGAGCTCCAAGTCGCCCGCCCGCAGGACCGTCGGCACCATGTCGCCGCGGCGCCGCAGGAGCGCCCGGATGCGCGCCAGCAGCTCGTCGAACCGAAACGGCTTGGTCAGGTAATCATCCGCCCCGGCATCGAGCCCCTGCACCTTGTCCGCGAGCGCATCCCGGGCGGTCAGGATGAGGATCGGGGTCGTGTTGCGCTCTTTCCGCAGCGTCCGGAGCACGTCCAGGCCGTTGCGCTTGGGCAGCATGAGATCGAGCACGATGAGGTCGTACTCCCCGGTCTGAGCCAGGAAGAGCGCGTCCTCGCCGTCCTTCGCAGCGTCGATCGTGTAGCGCTCCTCCCGCAGCCCCCGCCGGATAAAACTGGCCACTCGCGCGTCGTCTTCCACCAACAGGATGCGCATCCGTCACCCCCTTGCGGGCTACAGCAACGGCAGGTAGGTTTTGAGCTCGTAGTCGGTGAGCGCCTGACGGAACCTATTATACTCGATTTTCTTGTTCTGGAGGAAGGAGTGGAACACGTGGTCGCCGAGGGCGCGCCGCAGGATCTTGCTGTGCTCCGCCAGCGCGATCGCTTCGCCGAGGCTGCCCGGCAGCTGCGCAATCCCCCGCCGCGCGCGCTCGGCCTCGCTCAGCGCCAAGACGTTTTCCTCGGTCGCGGGGGGCAGATCCTCCTTCTTCTCGATGCCCTCCAGCCCGGCCGCCAGGATCACGCTGAACGCCAGATACGGGTTGCAGGCGGGATCCGGCGAGCGCAGCTC
>JACQRE010000128.1 GCA_016206585.1 Candidatus Omnitrophota bacterium
CCGGCGTAGCGCATCGAGGAGGGGTTGACGGCCAGCACGACGCGGTCCTTCGGGTAGTAGCTCGCCAGCAGCACTTCGTAGCTCTTCATGCGGACCGCCGCCGGCACGTCGTCGCCCTTCGTTTCGCCGACGATGGGATGGAGCAGCATCCCATCGCAGATCTCCAGCGCGCACTTCTGCAGGTACTCATGCGCGCGGTGGATGGGGTTGCGCGTCTGGAACGCCACGACCCGCTGCCAGCCGCGCTCCGCGAAGAGCCGGCGTGTGTCCTTGGGATCGAGCCGGTACGGGAGGAACGTGGCCGCCTTGGGCCGATTGACCACGCTGATCCGGCCGCCGAGGTAGACCTCCCCGATCGTCTCCAGCCGCTTCACGCCGGGATGGGTGTGGTCGGTCGTCCCAAGGACGTGTTGGGCCTCGAGCGTTTTGTCCGGCGTGTAGGCCTCTTGGAGATGGAGCATCGCCACGATGGTGCCGTTGGCGGCCAGCGCCACGTCGCCCTTCAGCCCATGTGTCTGCTCGCGGGTGACGGCGAGCGTCACCGGGATCGTCCACACCAACCCGCTCTTCAGCCGGCGGCTCGTCACCACGCCGTCGTAGTCCGCCTTCGTCATGAACCCCTCGAGCGGACTGAAGCCGCCGATCCCAATCATTTCAATATCTGAAAGGGCCCATGCATCAACTTCGATTTGCGGGAGTTGCTTCACGTTAGCTAAAAGCCTTTCTCGCTCGTCTCCTTCCACGATCCGATTGACCAGGATCCCGCCGTGAGGGGCGATCATCCCACCACCTGCCTGCTGGCTATAGGCCAGCTTCGCCGAATACGGTTATACGCTCGTGGGCGAAGCGGGGCCGCCTCCGGCGGACCCCAGGCAGGTGGTGGGATCATCTCGACATCGGAGAGCGCCCAGGGATCCAATTCGAGCCGCGGCAGGCCGGCCGCGTTCGCCAGGAGCGCGTCCCGCTCCTTCCCCTCAACGATTCGGTTCACCAACGTGCCCCCGTGCGGCGCGATCAGCTGACTCATCACATCTCCTGGTTGCGGGGTCTGACCCCTGAGTGTGAACAACGATGCCATACATGACAATTCTTGTCAATATATAAATCTATAATTCTTCATTTATTACTACTAATTAAGTAGGATATATAGGCCAATAACGCGCCGCTCAGCGCTTTGGGTGACGCAGCCGTTCCAGCCGTTCCTTGATCGTCTGCTCAAACCCGAGATCGGTCGGCTCGTAGTAGACCGTCGTGGTCGGCACGTACTCCTGCTCCACGTAGTGGCCGGGAAAAACGTGGGCGTACTGGTAGCCGGTCCCGCGCCCGAGCTGCTTGGCGCTCTTGTAGCTGGCGTCCTTCAGGTGATTCGGCACCTCCAGCACGCGCCCCTGTTCGACGTCGCGCATCGCCTTGTCGATGCCAAGGTACGCGGCGTTCGATTTGGGCGCGCAGGCGATGTAGACCGCGGCCTGTGCCAGCGGGATGCGGCACTCCGGCAATCCCACGAACTCCGAGGCGTGCAGGGCGGAGGTCGCCACGACAAGCGCCTGGGGATCGGCGTTGCCGACGTCTTCCGAAGCGCAGATCACGATGCGCCGCGCGATGAAGCGGGGGTCCTCGCCGGCGTAGAGCATCTTCGCCAGCCAGTACAGCGTGGCGTTGGGATCGGAGCCACGCATCGACTTGATGAACGCGGAAATCGTGTCGTAGTGCGCGTCCTCGTCCCGGTCGTAGACTACCGCCTTCTTCTGGATCGACTCCTCGACGGCGGCCCGCGTTAGCGCGATGGCGCCCTGGGGCCCCTTCGGCGTCGTCAGCGCGGCGACCTCCAGCGCGTTGAGCGCGCGGCGGGCGTCGCCGTCACAGACCTTGGCGAGGTGGTCCAACGCCGCATCCTCGGCGCGCACCGGCAGCTGGCCGAGGCCTCGATCGCGATCCTTGAGCGCGCGCTCCAGGAGCGTGCGGATGTGCGCCGGCGCGAGCGGCTTGAGCTCGCAGACGAGCGAGCGGGAGACGAGGGCCGGCACGATCGCGAAAAAAGGGTTGAGGGTGGTCGCCCCGATGAGGATCGGGTTGCCCTGCTCGACGTCCGGCATGAGGACGTCCTGCTGCGCCTTGTTGAACCGGTGGATCTCGTCGATGAAGAGGATCGTCCGCCGTCCGTCAAGCCGCACCCGCTCTTTGGCGCGGAGGATCGTCTCGCGCAGCTCGGCCACTCCGGAGGCTGTGGCGTTGACCATCTCGGCGTGGGCGTGCGTGGCGTGGGCGATGACGTGGGCGAGCGCTGTCTTGCCGGTCCCCGGCGGCCCGTAGAGGATCAGCGAGGTGATCCGGTCCGCCTCGATCGCGCGGCGCAGGAGCTTGCCAGGCCCGATGAGGTGCTCCTGCCCGACCAACTCCTCGAGCGTCCTGGGCCGCATGCGGGCCGCTAGCGGCATGGGAGCTCCGCTGGGGTGTGTGGTCGGTTGCTGAAAGAGATCCGAACCCTGATTGGAGTTTCGGCGGGACCTGACCATCTCGTGGTATGTCGTGTAACGTTTAACGTGAACCGTGTAACGGGGAAGGCAAAGAGAGGTCGTTGCGACTTCCGCTACACGTTACACCTTTCACGTTACACGGAGGTTGCAGAGGAAGTCCTGAAAACTCGAAGAGGAACTCTAAAAAACGCCCCGCGCTGCCGTGGGCCCCGTCCACGCTGAACCCTCCTCGACAGGTGGGTATCCTCTCCGGAGGGGCCATGGCGTCCCGTGATGCTCACGTGCCGGGCGTGCCCGCCCCCACGGAAGCCGGATTCCCGGAAACGTGGTGTTGGCTCACGTTGACTAGGACCTGCACGCGCAGCGCAGGGTTGGTGGTAGCCTAGCACTGGGCCATACCAGATGCAAGCAGTTCGTCATCTCGCTGATAGACGCTGATCAATACGCTGATTGACGCCGATACATCGGCGTTGATCCGCGTTGATGTCAGCGTGAATCAGCGATGATGCGCTATCAAGGGTTTACTTGGCGTCTGGAGCGGGACCCTTCCCGATGTCGTGGATGCCGCACTCGGTTTTGCCGGTGCCGGCCCAGCGGCCCGACCGCGGATCGTTGGGGTCGATGGGCTTCTGGGTGTGGAGCGCGCAGCCGATCGAGGGGTACCCCTGCGCCCAGAGCGGGTGGTAGGGCAGCTGGTGCTGCTGCATGTAGTCGTCGATCTGCTTCTGGGTCCACGCCGCGATGGGGGCCACCTTGACGAGGCCGTTGGCCAGCGGCTCGATGATCGGCGTGTGGCGCCGGGTCGCGGCCTCCACGCGCATGAGCCCGGTGATCCAGCCGCGCAGTCCGGCCAGCGCGCGCTCCGTCGCCTCCCGCTTGTACTCGCCGCAGCAATACCGGTCGTCGATCGGCTTCACGGCGTGCCCCCGCGTGAGGCGCGCGATCTCCTGGGTGGAGAGCGCGGTGCGGAACACGGTGAGGTTCAGCGACCAGCGCGCGCGCAGCGCTTCGGTGAATTGGCGCGTTTCCGGGAACAGGAAGCCGGTGTCAATGGTCCGGATGCTGATCTTCGGGTCGGCCTGCAGCGCCATGTGGATGATGGCCGCGCTATCCGCCCCGAACGATGAGGTCAGCGCCACCTCCGGGCGGAACGTCTCCACCGCCCAGCGGATGATCTCCGTGGGATGCGCCGACTCAAACTGCGCGTTGAGCCGTGCGACCTCCTTGGGGTCAAGGGTCCTCGTCATTGGATACGCCGAATCGTTAGTGGTGGCAGCACGCGGCTTTGGCGCCCACCGCCGGGATCCACCCTTCCCGCTCCAGGTAGTCCAGGATCGCCTTGAGGCTGTCCGGCTCGCTCTGCCGTTCCGAATCGACGACGATCTCCGGATGCGTCGGCGGCTCGTACGGGTCGGAGACCCCAGTGAAGTGCTGGATCTCGCCGGCCAGCGCTTTCTGGTACAGCCCCTTGACGTCCCGTTTGGTGAGTGCCGCGATCGAGCACTGCACGTACACCTCGACGAACTGGCCGATCTGCTGGCGGTTGTAGTCGCGGATCTCCTTGTAGGGCGAGATGGCGGCGCTGATCGCCACGACCCCGTTGCGCGTCAGCAGCTTGCAGACGTAGCCGATCCGCTTGATGTTGGTATCGCGGTCCTCCTTGCTGAACCCGAGCCCCTTGCTCAGGTTCGTGCGGACCTCATCCCCGTCCAGGATCTCCACGTTCAGCCCGCGCTCGCGCAGCGCCTTGGCGACGTGGTTGGCCAGCGTGGACTTGCCGGCACCGGACAGGCCGGTAAACCAGAGCGTGAACCCTTTGCGCATCGTCTCCCCTCTCCGTTGAGTGACGGAAATGCCGGGGCCGTCGTCCCGCCCCGGCTGATGTGATGGCTGGCATTATAACACGCCCGGCACCGGCCCGGCTACTTTGGGCTTGCCTCGCGGGGCGGGATTCGATAGGATAACGGCTGATTCGTGCGCATGCGCGATGAGACGGCGTCTGATCTTGTCTTCGTCCGCCTCCTGCTGAGGGGCGTGCTTCGTGTTGCCCTCAGCCTCTCCATCCTGCTCCTCTCCACAGCCCCACGTGCCCGCGCGGAGGTTATCGAAGAAACCGAGACCAAGCGCACCGAGCGGCAGCTCGAGATCGACGTCGCCATCCAGAGTGCGGCGCAGCAGGCCGAGGCGCGCAAGGAGCTGGAGACCGGCGAGACGGTCACCTATGAGCAGGTCCTGAAGGATCCGGACAACCTCGACCTCAACTTCCGCTACGCCAAGGCGCAGATGGCCCGCGGCGATCTGGTCGGGGCGTCGGCCACGCTCGAGCGGATCCTGATGATCAACCCGGATCTGCCACCCATTCGCCTGTTCTACGCGCTCGTCCTGTTCCGGCTCGACAATCTCGAGGAGGCTCAGCAGGAGTTCACGCGGCTCAAGGACGAGGGGAAGCTGCCTGACCCACAGCGCCGCCAGGTCGAGCAGTACCTACAGGCCATCCGCCAGCGGCATCGTCGCACCCACTTCGTGGCCAGCACCAGCCTCGGCTGGGGATGGGAGCGGAACCGCAACGCGGCGGCCTCGTCGAAGAAACGGCTGCTGGCGGATACGCTGCTGGATTTGACCGGCACCAACCGACGGCGCAGCGACACGAACACGCTGGTCGTGAGCAGCCTCGAGGTGGCCCACGAGCTCGGCGAGCGGACCGGCCACCTGCTGACCGGCTCGCTCGACTATTACCTCGGCGAACAGACCTGGGTGGACGACCTGGATCTCCAGTCGTTCTCGGCAGAGAGTGGCGCGGTTGTGAAGACCCCGCTGGCCCGTCTGCGTGCCAGCGGCGCGGCCAGCTATCTCTATCTTGGACGCGAGACGTTCCTGCGCTCCCAGGGGGCCAAGTGGGGGGCCGACCGTCCCATCGGCGACCGCTTCACCCTCGCCGTCAATGGCAGCTGGATGCGCGAGGACTACCAGGGCATTACCGAGAACACGACCGCGCCCGACCGGACCGGCGACCGGATCACCACCAATGTCGCCGGGCAGTACGCGCTGACCCAGACGATGATCGCAGGACTGGACCTGGGGTATGAGAACAAGGACGTGCGCGGGCCGGCCCAGTACAACGCGTACCAGGAGTTCGGGCTCACCGGCAGCCACACCTGGCTGCTGGGCCGCGGACAGTTCCTCCTCAACTCGCTCGAGTACGTCCTGGATACCTATGACGTGCCGGATACCTCCATCAGCGCCACGAAGCGGCTGGACCGGCAGCTGCGATACCGCGTCACGTACGGGGCTCCCGTGACGTTCCTGATCGGCGCTTGGCTGCCGGAAGCGGTGACGAACGACCTGACCGCGACGTTCAGCGCCGAGCAGTTCCGCTCCCACTCCACCGTCACCAACTACAGCTACTCCAACACCAAGCTCGGCCTCCTGCTGACCAAGCGGGTTGAGTTCTAGCCCAAGATCAGATCTCAAAACCTCAGGTCTTCTAGCCAGACGTGAGGTTTTGAGATCTGATCTTTAAATATGGGTGGACCCTTGACGTCCATCCTTAGGATCAGGCATACTCCTATGTAGTTACCAGCTGCTCTTCGTCAACACTGATAAAGCCACACCCGGAGTAATCCGGGGCCGGAAAGCCACAGACCCGAGCAGTTCGGGTGGCTGGGTTGCCAGTGCCGCGCGGCCGGCGTGTTGAGCCGCGCTCCTCAGCGCACCTCACTGTTCGCCTGTGGGGTGCTTTTTTTGGTGCGGTCTGACGAACTGAGGAGCGCGGAACATGCTAGGACCAACGCCTCGCGTACGTGTTCGCCGTCCCACCTTCTGGTTGGCCGCACTCTTCACGCTCTTCACCGTCACCCCCTCGTCCATGGCCCAGTCCCCTGCCCAGCCCGTCCCCATCTTGGCAGAACCTGCGGCGTCCGTTGCAGAGCCGTCGGCGCCGCTGTCTCAGCGCCAGATCCAGATCGGCGTGGCGGCGGCGGTCCACGGCAACGTCCAGATCGCGTCGCCGGGTGCGGTCGGGGTGGTCGCGCAGAGCGGACGGCCGATCTACCTGGGCGACGTCGTGACGACCGACGGCCAGAGCCGGCTGCAGGTCCTCCTGATGGATGAGACGGTCTTCACCATCGGTCCGAACAGCTCCATCGTGATCGACGAGTTCGTCTACGACCCGGCGACCGCGGACGGCAAGCTCTCCGCGGAAGTCCTGAAGGGCACGTTCCGGTTCGTCACCGGCAAGATCGCGCATAAGGAGCCGAGGAACATGAAGGTGACGCTCCCCGCCGGGACGATTGGCGTGCGCGGCACCATGGTGGCGGGCCGGGTGGACGGCGACCATTCGCTCGTCGTGCTCCTGGGTCCTGGCCCGGAGAACACGGTGGGCGCACGGATCGGACGGATCGAGGTGGGCAACGAGGTCAACAGCGCCGTCGAGTCGGTAATGATCACCCGCCCGGGCCACGGGACCGAAATCCCCGGGCAGAACCTGCCGCCGACACCACCGGCCCTCATGCCGCCGCAGGTCATGCAGGCGCTGCAGAACGACCTGTCCGCGCCGCTGGGGCCTCCTCCCGACAACTCTTCGAGTTCGCACGGGCACAGGCCCGGAGCGCCGCCGACCGATGCGGATGGGCACCCGATGATGCCGCCAACCGGCGAGAACATGTCGCAGCCGCCCAGCCCGGAGATGCTGCAGACCATGTTGGACTCAGGCCAGATCACGCCAGAGCAGTTCACTGAGATGACGGCGGACATGGCAACCTGGAACAGCGGAGACGAAACCACGCGGGCCGCCTTAATGGAGAAATACGACGGCCAGCACGAGGGGGAGTACCAGCCGCCAGGCGAGTTCACCGAGTACGGGGACTACCAGCCGGACCACTACGGCGACTACACCCAGATGTTCGACCCCAACCACCAGACGTACGATCCCATGTACGATCCGCAGTACGCGACGTTCTACGACACGTACGGCGACTTCAACACCGTCACCGATCCGGACTACTACGCCTACATCGACTACCTGAACAATCAGACCACCACGGCGGCGCAGACCAGCACCACGATCGCCAACGGTGTTGCCACCAAGGCTCAGCTGGCCACCGTGCAGACCGGCAAGTTCCAGTACGTGGCGAACGGGGGCTTCCGGCAAACGATGAAGGACGGCGTGGCGACCAACATCCCCGGCCAGATGAACGTCACCCTGTTGATCGACTTCGGCAGCCGGACCATCGGGGGCAACAGCTCCAACCTGGAAGTCAGCACGACCGCGAACGGCGGCAACATCAGCGCCACGATGGGGCTGGGGGCGCGTTCCTTCGATTCCGGTTCTGGAGATCTGGCGATCTATCAGTATACGAGCGGCAACCTCACGGGTGATCTCGCGATCAAGAACAGCGGGGGTGTCATCGGCGGCGCGATGGACGCTAAGGCAACGTTCGACGGCACCCTGAACAAGGGGGAAGGCACGATCCTCGACATCCCGCGCACCGACGCGCCGCAGTAAACCCATTTGGCCCGGGACGACGACACACCGCCCGCGTGATTCATCACGCGGGCGGTGCTGTCTCGAACTGGTTATTTCGTCGTCGCCACAAACACCCCGTCCCACTCCGTCCCCGGGGGGTGCACCCGATACGCGGCGATGCGCTCGCTGTAGAGGCGATACAACGCGCTGAGCCGGGTCTGCGCGGTATCCAATTCCAGGCATTGGCGGATGAGCGTTTCGGCCCGGTCCCAGTCCTGGGCCCGGTACGCCGCGAGCATCTCGTCGTGGACGCGTACGAGTACGTGGAGGCGCTCATCCCGCGCCAGCGCCTCATCGCCCAGCAACGCGAAGATCCGCCCGGGCTGCGTCTTGCCCTTCACGGCGATCAGGTCGAGCTCCAGCGCGGCGCACGATCCGCCGAGCGACTGGGCGGTGGACTCGCCGATCACGACGTCGACCCCGTAGGACTTCGACTGGCCCTGGAGACGCGACGCGAGGTTCACCGAATCCCCCAGGACTGAATAGTCGAACCGCTGCTCCGAGCCGAAGTTGCCCACCGAGCACTCGCCCGTGTTGACGCCGATCCCGATGTGCACCGGCGCAAACGGCCGGCCCTCCTGCGCGCGCTCCACCTCCAGCCGCCGGTTGAACTCCACGAGGTGACGGCGCATCGCCAGGGCGGTGCGGCAGCCGTGACTCGGGTGGTCCGGGTCCTCGAGCGGCGCGTTCCAGAACGCCATGATGCAGTCGCCGATGTACTTGTCGACCGTGCCGGCCTGCTCGAGCACCGCCTGCGTCATCGGCGTCAGGAACCGGTTCATGAACCGCCCGAGCTCCTCGGCGCTGAGCTGCTCGGCCATCGCGGTGAAGTCCTGGATGTCGGCGAAGAGCACCGTCATCACGCGCCGCTCGCCGCCCAGGCGCAACTGCTCCGGGTGCCGGGCCAGCCGGTCGACGAGCGCCGGGGAGAGATACCGGCTGAACGCCTGCCGGACCTGCCGGCGCTCCGCTTCCGTGCGCAGGTAGCTCAGGAACGAGCTCACCAGATAGATCGCGAGGACGACGAGCGAGGGATAGACGGGATCGAGCAGCCAGTGGAGCGCGGTAAACGCGTACCACGACGCCGCGAGGGCTGCCGCGATGGCGCCGGCCCCGAACACCGCCGCCCCCAACGCTCCGAGCCGCGGCAGTGCGACGAGGAGCCCAGCACCCAACACCAGTAAGTAGACGAGCTCAGCACCGCCAGCCCAATCCGGCCGCTCGAGGAACTGACCGGCGAGGACCTGCTCCGTGAGCTGGGCGTGAACCTCCACCCCGGCGGCCACCGGATTGAGCGGGGTCGCGCGCAGGTCCTTGAGGCCGGTGGCGCTGGTGCCGACGAAGACGATCGCGCCCTCCAACGCGCCGGGCTCCACGGAGCCGTCCAAGACCGTCCAAGCCGGGATGGTGCGCTCCGGGGCTAGCACCGTGTAGTACACCCAGGCCCGCCCGCGCTCATCCGTGGGGATCGTGAACCGGCCGATTTTGACGCGCGCCATCCCGGTGTGCTGCCCGAAACTGGCCTCGCCGCTCGCCCCGGAGGACTTCACCGAAACGGCCGACGCACCCTGGGCCACCCGCAGCGCCTCCGCCACCAGCGACGGGTACAGCGTATCGCCCAGCCGGAGGAGCAGCGGCACGCGCCGGATCATCCCATCGCGCTCGGCTAGCAGATTGAAGTGGCCGTTCCCCAGCGCGGGCTGTTCCAGGCTGGGCAGCGTGGTCACCGCACCCCGCAGTGCTACCGCGTACAACAACGGATCGTCGCCCGCGTGCGCGATGCCCGTCTTCAATGCCGGCTGCGCGCCGTTGGGCTCAGCGGTGAGCGCGAACCCCGTGACGACGCGCGCCTCGCCAATCGCCTGCGCCAACACCTGGTCGTGATCGGGAAGCTGCCCGGCGGTTTCGCGCAGCGCGTCGATCGCCGGGGCGATGGGCCAGAGCGGCAGGACTTGGCGGGGTGAGGTGCGATCCGGCTCGGCGAAGACGATGTCAAACGCAATGGCGGAGGCTCCCAGCGCATGAAGGCGCTCCACGAGCCGGGCCACCAGCGTGCGGGGCCAGGGCCACTGGCCGAGCCGGGCGAGCGTGGCATCGTCCACGTCGACGATGCGCACAGGGACCGCCTGGTAGGGCCTCGGGTGCGCGCGCTGGAACTGATCGAAGACCTGCAGCTGGAGCGATTCCAGCAGCGGAGATCCGGCGATGCGCAGGAGGAGGGCGGCGAGCAAGAGGCCGGCGGGGAGGCCGAACGTCAACCCGCGATGGAGAGCGGCGTGGAACCGCGATGGGGTCATCCCACCACCTGCGCCTCGCGGCGGTTCGCCGCCGCGGCGAGGCGGCTGCGAGACGGCTGCAGTCCGTATGCGTTCATCGGGGAAACGTCCGTCGCCTCGCGGCCACCCTGATCGAGTGGCCAGCGCAGGTGGTGGGATCAGGCGGGCCGCTCGAAATAGGCGCGGAACAGCACCTCGATCTCGTCGAGCATCTCTTTGTCGACGGAGAACGCGATGGCGTAGGAGAGCGCCTCGAGAATGACCAGCGCGTTCACGCTGGGATCCTGCTTGTCGATCGCGGAGAGCCGTGTGAGGATGTGCTCGTTGACGAGCTGAATGTCCTTGTACATCTGGACGAGGCTGTGCAGCTTCCAGTCGGGCTTCTGGCCGCGGCGCGAGAGGAGGTACTGCGCGAGCAGGTACATGGACAGCGCCCGGTACTGGGTCTCCTCGAGCGTCGCGAACGGCAGGTGGTAGCGCACCATCGGCTTGAGCTTGCCGAGGACCGGGCAGCCGCTGCCGACCATGTAGATGCCGATCAGCGACGTGATGCCCTGCTGCAGCGACGTCCGCTTGACGTACGTGCGGACCGGCGTCTCGATCGAGATGTCCGTCTTCTCCTCCGAGCGGTGGCCGACGAACGCGGTGAGGATGTCGCCTAGGTTGATCGCCGCCGGGCAGGTGGGGCGCTCCGCGCTCTTGAGCGGGCAGGTGGGGCACTGACAGGGCGCCATCGCCGCCCACCGGGGCGGCTCGCCCTGCTGCGGAGGCCGGACCACATCGAGCGTCTTCGGGTCGAGCGTGACCTGAACCGTCCGCCGGTCGCCGTTCTCAAAGACGAACGTGTACGTGAAGGTGATCGGTTCTTGGCTGTCGAGCGGCATGCCAGCCATGCGTCCTCCGGTCGTTCCTCAAGCGCCTCCGGCCGACGTGGTCGGCGTCGAAGAGCCTTGAGGCGCGCTGAGATACGATTCGAAGACTCGGTCGAGGTCTTCGAGCAGTTGTGAGTCGATCGTGAACGAGACGGATTGGCCGAAGGTGTCGAGCCGGACGATCGCGTTGAGGTTGGCGTCCTCGATCTCCATCTCCGAGAGCCGCTTGAAGAACTCCAGGTTGACGGCGTGGATTTCCTCGTAGAGCTTGGGCAGCTCCTTCAGATCCCAGTCCGGCGCCTTCCCGTGCTTCTCCGCGAAATATTGCGCGAGGAGGTACATCGAAATCACCCGAAAGCGCGTCTCATCCAGCGTGGCGAAGGGCAGATGAAACCGGACCATGGGCCGCAGCTTCGCCATCACGGGACAGCCGCTCGTGACCATGAGGATGCCGATGAGCGAGCTGACCGCTTCCGGGAGCAGGGCGCGCTTCGTGTAGTTCCTCGCTTCGGTTTCGATGGACACGCTGACCTGCTCGGTGGAGAGCGACCGGCCGAACGTGTCCACCAGATCGATGAGGCCCACCGCGGCGGGGCAGCGCATCTCGCGGTCGTTGTTCAGCGGGCAGTTGGAGCACTGGCAGTGGGTGAGCGCCGTCCAATTGGGGAACGCGTCGCGCTTCGCGGGAATGAGCTCGAGCGTGTCGGGGTTCAGCGAGATCGTGAAGCGCTTGGCTTGCCCGTCGTCAAACGTGAAGGTGTAGTGGAAGGTGAGCGGCTGGCGTTCGGGCTCCGGCACCACCGCGACGATCCGCTCCTTGGAGGTCCCCGCCGGCTTCCGGGCCGCGTCCGATCCATCAGGCAGGACCGCCATCTCTTCGCGAGCGCCGGAGGTGTTGGGAAACAGGCGCTTGGCGCGCTCCGTCAGGAGGTCGATGGCGTCATCCGACTTGTTCGGGTCGTGCGAGGTCAGCAGGAGCCGTTGCGCCTTGACCGTCTCGGCGACCCGCGCGCTGTCCTCCCACGTGCTGTGCCCCCATCCGCGGCGGGCCGGGTACTCTTCCGGCGTATACTGGGCGTCGTGGATGAGCGTGGCAGCACCGCGGCACCAGTCCATAAACCGGCGGTCCATGGCCCCGTTGCCGTGCTCGCGGTCGGTGGCGATGACGAGGCTGCCGTTCGAAGTGTCCAGCCGGTAGCTCACGCACCCCTGGGGATGCAGCACCTCGCAGTGGGAGAGCGTGACGCCGTAGCGCGTGAACGGCTTGTCGGGCAGCTCCTCGAACCGGATCGCCGCGCCGAACTTGGCGAGATCCACCGGCCAGATCGGCTGCCCGATCACCGTGGTGAGGCTGCGCCGCCAGTCGCCCAGGATTTTGGCGCTGGACAGGAAGGTGACGTGCGCATCCTTGCGGAGGAGCGGCTTGAACGACGGCAGGCCGACGATGTGATCGAGGTGGACGTGCGTCAGGAGGATGGTGATGGGGGGCAGCTCGTCGCGCTCATAGAGCGCGTGGCCGAGGGCGGTGATGCCGGTGCCCGCATCGATGACCAGCAGGCCCTGGCCGGTTTCGAAGCTGAAGCAGGAGGTGCTACCCCCGTAGCGGCGATAGGGGTCACCGTGCACCGGGTAGCTGCCGCGGGCGCCATGGATGACGAACTGCTCCATGGTGCCAAGCTTACCTCTTCCGATCTGAGATAGCAAGGCCGCTAGCGCAACGAGGCGCCGAAGCGCTCGACCAGGCGCTGGCCGATGCGGCGATGGACGTCGTCCGCTTCGGCTGCCGTGAGGGTGCGCTCGGGGTGCCGGTACTCGATCGAGAAGGTGAGGCTGGTCTTTCCATCGGGGATCGGTTTCCCGGTGTAGCGGTCGATCAATTCGACCCGCCCGGCGAGTGTCCCTCCCTGCTCGCGAATCGTCCGGTCGATCGCCTCGAAGGCGGCCTCCTGCCCGACGAGGATGGAGAGGTCGCGCTTGACGGGGGGAAACGCCGCGGGCGTTCGGACCGACGGCGTCTCTCGCCCGGCCCTCAGCAGCGTCTCGACGGACAGCTCGCCGAACCAGACCCGCTGTTCGATATCGAGCGCCTTCGCCGTCGCCGCGCACACCTGCCCGGCCGCGCCAAGGGCGTGCCCGTCGAGGACGACCGTGGCGGCCTGACCTGGTTCGGCCCACGGCGCATCCTGGGGCGCGAATCGAACGGTGCTACCGCACAGCCGGCCGAGCAGTCCGTGGATCAACCCGGCGAGACGGACGAAGTCGCTGGGTAGCTGCTCGCGCCAGTCGCGGGACCAGGCGCCGGACAGGATGATCCCAACCCGCGCGCTCTCCCGCCGCTGGACCACGTCCTCCGGGGCCATCACGCTGCCGAGCTCAAACAGGCGCAGGTCCGCGAGGCCCTGGGAGACGTTGCGCCGGACCGCCCGCAGCAAGCCGATCAGCAACGAGGGCCGCACGTACGCATGGTCCTGGCTCAGCGGGTTGGCCAGCCGGGCCGCCTGCGAGGCGGCAAAGCCGTGCCGGGCAAGGTCCGATTCGGAGACGAGCGACCAGGTGACCGCCTCCGTCAAGCCGAAGCTCGCGCAGAGGTCCCGCAGTGCGTGGGTACGCCAATACGCCGATGCCTCCGGCGCGCCCGCTCCGGCGATCGGAGCCGCCGGGAGCGTGGAGGGAATCCTGTCGTAGCCGATCAGCCGTGCCAGCTCCTCGTAGAGATCCACCTCCTGGGCGAGATCCTGCCGGAACGTGGGGGGCTGGACCTGCATCCCCCGCGCGGTGGAGGCCACGCGGCAGGCGAGACGGGCGAGTGTGGTTCTCGCCGCCGGCGGATCGATGCGCACCCCCAGCCACCGGCTCATTCGAGCCGGATCGAGCGAGATGGTGGTGCGCGGCCTCGGCGGTTCTCCGACGTCGCGCACGGTCACTTCCCGGCCGCCGGCCAGCTCCTGGATCAGCGCGGCGGCTCTGACCGACGCCGCCTCCACCCCGAGAGGATCCACACCGCGCTCGAACCGGTAGGACGATTCGCTCGCCAGTCCCAGCCGGCGCGCCGTGCGGCGCACCGTCAGGGGGTCAAACCGCGCGCTTTCCAGCAGGACGCGCGTCGTCTGCGGCAGCACCTCGCTGTCCATCCCGCCCATGACGCCCGCCACCGCCACCGGCCGCTTCGCGTCGGCGATCACCAGCGTCTCGGCGTGGAGCGTGCGGCGTTCGCCGTCCAGCGTCGTGATCGGCTCATCCGGCCTCGCGCGGCGGACGAGAACCGTGCCCTCAGCCAGCCGGTCGAAGTCAAACGCGTGCAGCGGCTGGCCGTGCTCCAGCAGCACGTAGTTCGTGATGTCGACGAGGTTGTTGATGGGGCGCGCTCCGCACGCCAGGAGACGTCGCTGCATCCAGTCGGGCGATGGCTTGATCGCGACCCTCTCGATCAGCCGTCCGATGTACCGCGAGCAGCC
>JACQRE010000129.1 GCA_016206585.1 Candidatus Omnitrophota bacterium
CCGGTAGCGTCCTCGGGGAGCCCTCCTTCGGCGTCCCTCTCGGACGCTCCCCTCGGCTCCCGTCGCCGGACGGAACGATAGCGGGCGCTCACTCCAGAACCCGGTTCCCCGAATTCGGACGAGCCACGACACCGGCGGGCCTCCGGCCGGACCGCGAGTGACTGCGCGGGATCAGCCCGGGGGCGGCGCACTGGCTTCTAAAGCACGGCCGGCTTGTTCGACGAGCCCAACCGGCGAGGAGTTGGCCGGCCGGTGCGACGCCCTCGGGCGCCCGGAGACCGCGCCGGAACGAGCGGACGGCCGGAGGCTCGCCGGTGGTAGGACCAGCCAGTTTAACGGACGGGGGAGAAGGGGCTGCTCTGGGAGCCGATCTTCGGCTGGTGGTAGGAGTCGGAGATTTCGATGGGCAGCTCGGGGTAGGCCTTCAGCGTCAGCGTGAGGAACAGCTCCTCCCCGAACTCGCGGTCCACGCGGTAGACGAGCTCCCCGATCCAGTCGTGGAGGTCGCGGCGCAGGCTGTACTGGTACTCGCGCACGTTGTTGAACCGCTTGGAGCCGCTGACCACCTCCTTCCACGTGAAGCGATGGAAGGTGCCGATCTGCCACTTGGGGCTCAGTCGCCAGTCGAACTGCAGGACATCCTCCGTTTTGTCGTTGCGCGAATAGCGGTGGCCATAGCCCAAGTACCACTGCCCCTGCGGCAGCAGCTCCAGCCCGCCCCGCGGCCCGGTCTCGAACGCCTGCGGCGACGGCGCCTGGATCTCGTGCGCCTCCTGGGCCTTCAGTGCGCCCTGGCCGCCCACGAGGATCAGGTCCATATTCCATCGCTGCGGGCGGCTGTCCTGCGTCCCATCGATGAAGTGGCTGTTGACCGTCCAGTCCGTTTCCAGCCGCATCCACGGCCACGGGTAGGTCTCCACGTCGAAGCCCCAATCACCGAGCTCGCCACCCCGCTTGTTGCCGCTGCCCTGGAAGGTGTACGGCGGCAGCGTGGCGATGAACCGGGCGAGGTCCACGCTGGTGGGGGCATGCCCTTCCGCCAGGACGCGCTTGGTCTGCAGCTTGTTCTCGACGCTGAAGGAGAGCGTGCTGGACGGGCCGGGTGCCGCGGAGAAGTTCAGCAGGTCGTTCAGCACCGTGGGCTCGTGGACGTAGGCGTAGTTGACCGCGGGGGTCAGGACGTGCCGCAGGAGGTTGATGTCCAGCCCGAGCGCGTTCGTCTTCACGGGGAAGATCCGGAACAGCTTCAGGCTGGAATCGATCCCCGCAGAGAATTGGCCGCTGAGGAGATCCCGGTTGCCATCATGCCGGCTCGAACCCTGGATGTCCTTCGTGTAGTACGTCTGCCGCACCCCAGCCTTCGGGGTCAGCTGGATCGGCCGGAACCAGTTCAGCGCGTAGCTCAACTGCTGGAACCAGTCGACCCGGACGACGTCGTCGTCCAGCTCGGAGTGGGCGCGCTTGCGCTCAAAGTTGGCGAAGTCCAGGCGGCTCTCCGAGAAGAACCACGTCTCGCCGATGCGCTGCGGCCGCACGTCGACCGTCAGCTGGGGCAGCGCCTCGTCCGCGGCCTGGAACCGGTTCATCCGCTTGCGCACCAGCCCGGAGACGGTGAAGTCGTCCGTGTTCTTGACCGCCGAGATGAAGCTGTCGACCTGGTCATCCTCCGAGAACTCCTCCCGGAAGAGGAGTTCCCGGCGGAAGTCGATGTCGCTGAACTCCTGGATGTCGGTGAGGACCGTGGTGTCCGGATACGGTTGCCACTTGTGGCGCCACAAGAGGCGGTAGCGGTTGATGCGGCTGCCCTTGGGCAGATCCGCGATGGGCCGCCGCCGGTTCGGCTCCTCGTTGTAGTAGAGCTTCAGCAGCCCGCGACCGAAGCGCTCTGAATCGAACGTGTGGTCCGCCCCGACCCCCCACCCGAAGGCGCGCCGCCAGTCGAGCTTGAGCGTCCCTTTTTGCTCGATGGGACCGGGCAATTCGTAGCGGTAGCCCATCAGCGCAAACTGCTCCCACGGCTTCTTCTTCCCGGGGATGATGAAGAAGGGCGACTGCCGGTCGGCGACGGTGATCCACGGCAGGTAGAGGAACGGCACGCGCTCGACGATGAACGCCGCGTTGCGCACCCGCGCGAGCTTGTCATCGGCAAAGACGACCGCCCGGCGGCCGAAGAACTTGAAGTGCGGCGGCTCGAGCTCGCACGAGGTCAGGTAGCCGGGTGTCACCGCGTACACCCCTTCGGCGAGGTGCTCCACCGAGCGGCCGTGCTCGTGCCACGGCGGCGAGGAGATCGTCCCCTGGAGGAAGCGGCCCTTCTTGGTGTTAAAGTTGTAGTGGGCCATCTCGCCGCGGAAGACCTGTTGGCCATCCTCGAGCCGCACGCGGCCTTCGGCGTAGACATCCTTGGTGTCGGTGAACAGCGTGAGGTGGTCGCAGGTGAGGAGGGCGTTCTCGAAGACGACCTCCACGTCGCCGTCGGCGACCGCGACCTTGCGGTCGGGCGAGACGCTCATCTGCCGCGCGTTGATCTGCACGGCCCCGGGGGGCGGGGCCGGACGTCCCACCAGGCTCGGCGTCACGGGCGGCCCCTCAGGGGCTTCATCCGGTGTGGTGGTGACCGTCACCGGGGCGAGCTTCACGGAGCCCTCCGGCATCGGTCCCGGCGCTGCGAGCTCGATGCGCGCTGCGGGCGCTTCGGGTGGTGCGGGGGCCTGCCGGCGCTGGGCCTGCTCCTCCCGTTTGGCCTGCTGCTCCAACGCGCCAAGCTCGCGGTCCCAGCGCGCCTGTTCGTGCTTCACCTGACGCTCGAGCGCCTTCTGCTGGGCGTGGGCGCGGCGCTGCTCGCGCTCCTCCGCACGCAATCGCCCCTGAAGGGTGCCAAGCTCCGCCGGGGAGAGTTGCGTGAAGGGGGGCGGCGACTCCAGCCGCAGCTCGCACAGGGCGCGATAGAGCTGCGCGCGGGGGTCGTTGGGGGCGCGCTGCAGGAGGACTTCCAGCGATTGGAGCGCGTCGCGGTAGGCGCCTTGCCGGAGGAGCTGCTTCACCTCGCTCCAATGGCGGTCCACCTCGGCGTCCCCCACACCAACTTGGTTGGTGTGGGGGCGGGCAGCCGATGCGCAAGCCGGTACGGCGAGCGCGCACCAGGCAGCGAGGAGAATCGCAACGAGGGTCTTCACGGAAGTGCGGATTCGGATACGCGGTCCTGGCCGGTCACCGTGAGGGGACGTTCTTCCACGCTTTGGCCTCCGCCGGCAGCTTCTCCCAGTCCTTGAGGAACCGCTCCAGCCCGGCATCGGTCAGGGGATGCTTGACCAGCGATTCGAGCACGGCGAAGGGCATCGTCGCGATGTCGGCCCCCGCCTTCGCCGCCTCGACGACGTGAAGGGGATGGCGCACGCTCGCCACCAGGATCTGCGTGGAGAAGGGGTAGTTCGCGTAGATCGTCTTGATGTCCCGGATGAGCGCCATGCCATCGCTGCTGATGTCATCGAGGCGCCCGACGAAGGGCGAGACGAAGTAGGCGCCGGCCTTCGCCGCAAGCAGCGCCTGCGGGGCGGAGAAGCAGAGTGTCACGTTCACGCGGATCTTCTCGCCGGCCAGCTGGCGGGTGGCCTTGAGGCCCTCTTTCGTCAGCGGGCACTTCACCACGATGTGCGGATGCAGCTTCGCGAAACTGCGCCCCTCCTCGACCATGCCGGCCGCATCGCGGGAGACGGTCTCCATGCTGACCGGGCCGTTGACCACCTCGCAGATCTCCTTCAGCAGCGGGAAGAACTCCTTCCCTTCCTTCGCCACCAGGGTGGGGTTGGTCGTCACCCCATCGATCGCCCCCCAACTCATGGCTTCTTTGATCTCCGTGAGGTTGGCCGAATCCAAGAAGATCTTCATCACATCTCCTCAGCGACAAGCAACAAGCGACATGCAACACAAAATGACCAAGCTTTTAACTGAAAGGGTAGGCTGTTGAAGTGTTGCTTGTCGCATGTCGCTTGTGGTTGATGTTTGTTTACTTATCCCAGACTAACACGGCGGCCCCCACAATGCCAGCGTGGTTTCCGAGCTGCGCTTGCACAATCGTCACCGCCCGCGCCGCCGGCGGCAGCGCGAGCCGTCGCACGGTCCGCCGCAGCGCTGGCGCGAAAAACGGCCAGGCGTTGGCGACCCCGCCGCCGATCACCACCCGCTCCGGGTTGAGCACGTTCACGACATTGGCGACCCCGATGCCAAGCCACCGTCCGAACTCCTGCCACACCTGCCGCGAGGCGCGGTTGTCGCGGCGTGCCCCCACACCAACCTGGTTGGTGTGGGGGCGAGCCGCCTCGCTGAGTTGCTCGGGCGTGAGCGCGCGTTGGGAGAACCCAGCACGGCGCGCCATCCGCAGGATTCCTGCCGTTCCAATGAACGCCTCCAGGCAGCCGCGCGCGCCGCAGCCGCACCGCGGGCCGTCCGGATTGATGACCATGTGCCCGACCTCGCCGGCCGCCCCGCTCACCCCCCGGGCGAGCGCGCCGTTGACGATGAGCCCGCCGCCCACCCCAGTGCCGAGCGTCAGGCAGGCGAGCTGATCCACCCCGCGCCCTGCGCCAAAGCGCCATTCGCCGAGTGCGGCGAGGTTCACATCGTTTTCGACGAGCGAGTGGCAGCCCAGCCGGCGCCTCATCAGGCGGCCCAGCGGCACCTCACGCCAGCCCGGCACGTTGACCATGGAGTGCACCACCCCACGGGCATGGTCGACGGGGCCCGGCGCTCCCACCACGGCCCCGCGCACGGCGGCGCGCCGGATGGCGCGGGCGCGCAGGAGGCGGTCCACGGCCCCGCCGACCCCATCCACGAACCGGGCCGGCGTGGCATGCGCCCTGGCCGGCAACACCTCTGTCACCAGCACCCGCCCCGTGCGAGTCACGAGACCCACTTTGATATTGGTCCCGCCGAAATCCACACCAATCACCCACTCAGACATCACAGACAACCTCAGCGACAAGCAACAAGCAACAAGCGACAGGCAACACGGCACCACCAAGCTTTTCAAGAATGGGTTTTGAAGTGCTGCTTGTCGCATGTCGCATGTCGCTACGCCGCCTTGATGTTCTCGTTCCATAAGACGACCTGGTTCCTCCCGGCGCGCTTGGCTTCGTAGAGCGCCTGGTCGGCGCGCTCGATCAGCGCCTCGAGCGTGTCGGCGTGGTCCGGGAACCCCGCCACGCCGATGCTGATCGTCTGCGTCAGCAGCTCGTCATAGGCGCGGATGGGATGCACCTCCACGAGCTGTTTGAGCCGCTGGGCGATCGGCATCGCCTGCTCGACCTGCGTTTCGATGAGCATCAGGATGAACTCTTCGCCGCCGTAGCGCGCGATCATGTCGATCTCGCGCAGGTTCCGCTGCAGCAGCCGGGCGACGTCCTTCAGCACGACATCGCCGACCAGGTGGCCGTAGGTGTCGTTCTTCTGCTTGAAGAGGTCGAGGTCCGCCATCAGCAGCGTGCAGGAGAGGCCGTGGCGCTTTGAGCGTGCCAGCTCCTCCCGCGCCCGCTCCATGAAGTGATGGCGCACGAACAGCCCCGTGAGCGCGTCCGTCACCGCCAGCGATTCCACCTGGCGGTAGAGGAGGATGCGCGAGAGCTGCAGCGAGAGCTGGTTGGCGACGATGGTGAGCGTCTTAAGCTGCCCCTCCGGCAGCTCATCGGCCACCAGCACCCCGGCGACCCGCTGCTCCCGCCACAGCGGCGCCCAGGAGATCCTCGACACCCCCTCCGGGAACGCCGCGCTGAGCGCCTCGCCCGCTCCCCCGCCCGCCGCGCCGTCGGGGGGGCGAGCCTCGCTGCCGGGTTGCTGCGTGGCCATCGCCCGGCGGACGATGGCCTGCTCCACCTCCGATGCCTGGCCGCTCTCCGGCTGTGCCGCGAACTCGCCGCCCGAGCGGTCCGCCCGCAGCGCGTGGGGCGCGTCGGCCGAGAGGTCGATCAGCCGCAGGGCGCGCGCATCCAGGAACCGGGGCGCGATGTGCAGCGAGGCGCTGAAGAGCTCCGGCAGGTGCAGCGCGCGCACCGTCTCCTTCGTGATGCGGTACAGATCGTTGATGTCGGTGATCTGGCTCTCCATCTGCTGGGTCGCGTGCTGCAGCGAGAGGAGCGACCGCGCGGCACCCGAGAGGTGCGACAGCTCCGCCGCCTCCTGCGCATGCAGCGCGTTCAGCTCGGCCTCCGCGCGCTCCCGCTGGGCCGCCAACAGCCACGGGGTGAGCGCGAACACGCTCCACTGCGCCCAGCCGGTCCATGCGCCGAGCTGGGCGGCCTGCGTCCAGATGAAGGCGATGGCGGTGGCGGCCGTCAGCGCCCCGGTGTAGGCCCGGGCCCAACACAGCCCCGAGACCATCGCGAGCACCCAACA
>JACQRE010000130.1 GCA_016206585.1 Candidatus Omnitrophota bacterium
AAGAGGAGGACCTCTTTGTTTTGCCGCTGGATGTACTCGGCGAGGGTCATGCCGGTCGCGGCGACGCCGAACCTGGCCCCCGGCGGCTCGTTCATCTGGCCGTAGACCAGCATGACCTTATCAAGCACCTGGTGCTCCACCAGGGCATGGTAGAGCTCGTTGCCCTCACGGATGCGCTCGCCGGCTCCCGTGAAGACGCACGCGCCGTAGTGCTCCTTGACGATGTTGTGGATGAGCTCCAGGGTCAGGATGCTCTTCCCCAGCGCCGCACCCCCAAGGATCCCGTTCTTGCTCCCCTTGACGAGCGGGAACAGCAGGTCGATGATCTTGATCCCCGTCTCCAGCAGCTCCGGTTTCTCCCGGCCCGGCCGGTGCGGCGGCACCCGCGTGCCGGGCGGCGGCCGGCGGATCGGACGCGTCTCCTCCGCGGCGATCGGGGGCTTGCGGTCGATCGGCTCGCCGAGCACGTTCACGATCCGGCCGTACATCGCGTTGCCGATGGGCACCTGCACGCCCCCCTGCAGCGGGGTGGCGACGGCGTTGCGCTGCAGGCTCAGCGTCGAGGTGATGGCGATGCAGCGCGCGACGTTGCCCGGCAGGTGCTCGGCGACCTCCATGATGACCTGCCGGTGCGTCAGGGTCTCGGTCCGGAGGACGTCGTAGACGTTCGGCACCTCGCGGGACGTCGTGAACTTGACGTCCACCACCGGGCCCTGCACGCTGATCACCTTCCCCGTCCCGATCGCCTGCGCACTCATCGCTCCGCCTCATTGGCATACAGCGCCTTCGCCGCGAACAGCTCGCGCATGCCCCGGTCGATCACCTCATGCCGCTCGCGGAAGTAGCGGCGCATCTGCTTGTTCTTGCGGCGCTGGAGCTCCTGCGAGCTCATCTCAAGGTGCACCGCGCGGGCGGCCAGCTCGGCGAGCCGGCTCATCCCGAACGCCTCGAACAGCTTCTGGCCGAGCCAGATCCACACGAGGTACTCCAGGACGCTGGCCGTCGAGGACTCCATCAGCAGGCGGCCCCGCACGCCCCGGACGGCCGGCTGCGCCTTGAGCCACCTCTGGCAGGGGACGACATGCACCACCTCCACCCGCTGCACGGTGAACGAGGAGGCGTACGGGTGCACGATCGTCAGCATCCCCAGCCGCCCGCCCAGCACCAGGTTCAGCGTGTAGTCCCGGACCTGCTCCGCCAGCCCGCGGCGCGTCTCATCCTGCACGCCCGGAAACTCCCGGAACGAAACCCGCTGCTCCGCCGCGTAGCGCGCCCCCCGCTTGCCGATGATCATCAGCTCCCCGGGCGCCTTCCGGTACTCCCGGACCGCCGCGAGAATGACCTGCTGATTCAGCCCCCCCAGCAGCCCGGCATCCGAGGTGACGGCGATCACGCCTGCCGGCCCCACGCCGCTCGTCAGGGGGTGCGACAGCCGGTCCAGATCGAAGGTGGCGGCGATCGCCTGGACCGCCTCGAAGAACGCCGGGTTGAAGCGCAGCGAGCGCTCCAGCACCTGGAACTGCTGGGCGGCGATCGCCTTGATGATGTTGAGCAGGCTGCCCAACTGTCCGGTGAAGCGGATCTCTTGCTTGAGCTGTGGGAGGTTCGCCATCGCGGCTCACGAGGCCCCGGCCGCGCCGAACCCGTGGAGGTAGCGCCGCAGCCCTTCGTCCAGCACGCGGCGGATCTCGGGGGTCAGCTGCTTCACCCCGCGCAGGTCGCGGTCGAACTCCGGGAACCACTCCTGCATCGCCTTGTGGAACTCCCGCTTGAACTGCTTCACCTGATCGAGGGACAGGGCATCCAGCAGCCCCTTGCGGAGCGCGTAGAGGTGCAGGATCTGCTCCTCCATGGCGACCGGCTGGTTCTTGTCCTGGAGCAGCAGGGCCGTGATCGTCTCGCCACGCTTGAGCCGCGCCTCCGCCTCGCTGGAGAGGCTGGTGCGCAGCTGGGTCATCTGGAGCAGCTCCTGATACTGGACGTACTCCAGGCGCAGCCGTCCGCTGAGCTCCTTCATCGCCGGCCACTGCGCCTTGCTGCCGATACGCGAGACGGAGAGCCCGAAGTCGATGGCCGGCCGGATCCCCTTGTTGAACAGCTCGGTGCCCAGGTAGATCTGCCCATCGGTCATGGAGACGAGGTTGCTGGGGACGTAGCCGGTCACGTCGCCCTGGAGGATGTCGCAGATCGGCAGGAACGTCATCGACCCGCCCCCCAGTTCCTTGGAGAAGTAGCCGGCCCGCTCCAGGAGCTGGGAATGGATGTAGAAGATATCGCCGGGGTAGGCCTCGCGGCCCGGCGCGCGGTCCAGCAGCAGCGAGAGCTGCCGGTAGATCCAGGCGTGCTTCGTCAGGTCGTCGAAGACGAGCAGCACGTCCCGGCCACGCCGCGTGAAGTACTCGCCCAGCGCGCACGCGGTGTAGGGCGAGAGGTACTGCTCGCCCACCGGCGTGGACGCCGGGGCGGCGACGACGGTGGTATAGTCCATGGCGCCCCGCGCCTGGAAGAGGCGGACGACCTTCATCAGGCTGGAGTAGGTTTTGCCGGTGCAGCAGTAGAGGCACAGGACGTTCTTGCCCGCCTGGTTGAGGATGGCGTCCAGCCCCAGCGTGGTCTTGCCCGTCATGCGGTCGCCGATGATGAGCTGCCGCTGCCCCTTCGCGATCGGGATCACGGCGTCGAGGATCTGGGTCCCCGTCTCCATCGTCTGATCGACCGGGATGCGCTCCATGACGCCGGGGGCTTCGGCGAACACCATGTGGGTCTCCGCGGCGTCGACGGGCTCGCGCCCATCCACCGGTTCGCAGAGCGCGTTGACGATCCGCCCGACGAACGCCTCTCCGACCGGCACCCGGAACTCCTCGCCGCGGTTGTAGATCTCATCGCCCGCGCGGATGCGGCCCTTGCCGCCGAAGGTGAGGATCTGCACCTCGTGCTCCGTGAACCCCATGACCATCCCGCGGGCCCCGTTGGCGAACTCCACCATCTGGCCGTTCATGCACGAGGGCAGCCCCACCGCGCGGGCGATGAGCTCGCGGACGGATTTGACCGTGCCGACCTCCCGGATTTCAAAGGACGGCGACGTCTTGGCCGCCGGATCGGTCGTCTGGGTTGGGAGCACGGTGGGATCGCTCATCCCACCACCTGCGCCTCGCGGCGGTTGATGCTGGTGGCGTGGCGGCGATCAACCGCCGCGGCGAAGATTTCATGACATCGACAACTGCTAATATCCATAAAGCATTCCTCGTCTCTTCGCGGTCCCGCCTCCGGCGGGACCGGCGCAGGTGGTGGGATCATCCCCCCACCTGGCGGTCGGCCGGTTGGTGCATGGCATACAGCTCCCGACCAACCGGCCGGGGCTCATTCCAACAGTGTTCGATTAAGACTCCCATGAATGAGCCATCCCGCCTCCGGCGGGATCCGCCAGGTGGTGGGATCATCCTGCCGGATGCGCCTTGCGCACGATCTGTTGGATGCGTGAGGCCAGGCTGCCGTCGAACACGAGGCTGCCGATCGTGATCACCAGGCCCGCCACGAGCTTGGGATCGACCTCCTCGGCCATCGGCAGCTCATGGGCGAAGGCCGCCTTCACGCGGGCCTTCAGCGCCTGGCGTTGTGCGGCCTCCAGCGGAAAGGCCGAGACGACCTTCACCGCAGGCACCTCTTCCTCCCCCTTCAGGCGGTCGAGCTGGGCGAGGCCGTCGCGGAACAGCTCATCCAGCCACTGCTTCTGGATCTCCCGGCGAAATGGCTCCGGCAGCGCCTCGTGGATCAGCTCGCAGGCGCGCTGGATCGCCCGCACCTCCATCTGCCGCTCGAGCTCCTTGCGCAGCGCGTCGCGGCTCTCCATGCCCTGCTGGACGATCCGCTCGCTCTCCTGCCGCGCCTCTTCGAGCCGCCGCGATCGCAGCGACTCCGCCTCCTGCCGCGCCTCCGTCATCAGGCGCTCCGCCTCGGCGCGGGCGCGGGTCAGCTGCTCCTCGTACTGGCGCTCGGCCGCCTGCAGCTGCTGCTTGAGCTCCTCCTGCCGGTGGGCGTAGTCGGCGCTGAGCTCCTGCAGGTGGGCGGCGGCGGTCGTCACGTGCTGCGTCATGAGATAGCGCAGCAGCACGGCCAACGCCGCGAAGACGGCGATCAAGAGGACCAACAAGGACCAGAACATGCGCTACTCCTTGCTGAACAGCTGCCAGACGATCAGGAACGCCACGATGGCCACGCATTCGACGCACAGCAGCGTGATCGTCATGGCGGTGAGGATCTTCGGGGCCGCCGAGGGGTTGCGGCCCAGCGCCCCGATGCTCGCGGAGCCGGTCAGCCCGATCGCCACGGCCGGCCCCAGGATGCACATGACGAAGATGATGGTGAGTGCGGCGTTGCGGTTGATCGCCTGCCCCGTCGCCGCGAGCAGCACCAACGGGGCCACGACCAGGATCACGCTGATCATCGGCCACATCATGTTGCGGTTCATCCCACCACCTGCTTGTTGGCCGCAGGCCGGTTTCGCCTCGCTGAAGTACTGTTGCGCCTCATGCGAGGCGAAACGGGCTGCCGTCGGCAGCCCCAAGCAGGTGGTGGGATCATCCCACCACCTGCTTGTTGGCCGCAGGCCGGTTTCGCCTCGCTGAAGTACTGTTG
>JACQRE010000016.1 GCA_016206585.1 Candidatus Omnitrophota bacterium
CATCAGAGGCGCGACGATGACAGAGCTTGGTCGGAACGGCTACGATCTGCTTTTGGAGACGCGCGATCTGACGCGTGCTTTCGGCAAGCTTGTCGCCGTCGACGCAGTTAGTCTGAAGTTCCGCAAAGGCGAGTTGCATTCGATCATCGGGCCCAACGGCGCGGGAAAGACGACGCTGTTCAATTGCGTCACCGGCGTGTTGGGTCCCACGGGTGGCGCCATTCGCCTCGGTCGACCTCGGACTGCGTCCAAGGAGTCGCTGGTGGGTCTCACGCCGGACCAGGTGGCGCAATGCGGCGTCGCACGCACGTTCCAGAACATCCGCCTCTTCGCCGGCCTGCGCGCCGTCGAGAACGTCATGGTCGGCACCCATCTGCGGACCCACGCCGGGCTCTGGAGTGCGGTCTGCCTCACGGCGGAGGCGCGGCGGGAAGAGCGGTGGGCGCGGGAGCGCGCGATGGAGCTGCTGCAGTTCGTGGGGCTCGCCGCCCGCGCGGAAGAGCCGGCGGGCGCCCTCCCGTTTGGGTTGCAGCGGCGGCTGGAGATCGCGCGCGCACTCGCCACGGACCCCTCGCTGCTGCTGCTCGATGAGCCGGCGGCGGGACTCAACCCGATCGAGAAGCAGCAGCTTCTCGCGCTCATTGCGCAGCTGAAGGCGAAGGGGCTGACGATCATCCTGATCGAGCACGACATGCGGGTGGTCATGCCGGTGTCGGACCGCGTGGCCGTGTTGGACTACGGGAAGAAGATCGCCGACGGCACGCCCGCGGCTGTCCAGGCGGATCCCCGCGTCATCGAAGCATACCTGGGAATCACCAAACCGCTTGGTAATTGGTCTATTGGATATTGGTGATTGGAATTTGGTGATTGGTGATTAGGCATGCTGACACTTGATCATGTGGATGCGGGATACGGCCAGCGGCGGTGCCTCACCGACATGTCGCTCGAAGTCCGCCAGGGGGAGATCGTCGCGCTGCTCGGCGCGAACGGCGCGGGTAAGACGACGACCTTGATGGCGATCTCCGGCTTGGTGGCTGTGCTGCGCGGCGCCATCACGTTTGACGGCACCCCGCTGGGCCAGCACACCGCGGCCGAGATCGTGGGGCTTGGGATCAGCCATGTGCCGGAGGGCCGCCGCGTGCTGCCACGGTTGACCGTGCTGGAGAACCTGGAGCTGGGGGCCTACCGGCAGAGTGACCGGGCCGAGTTCCGGCGGGATCTGGAGCGGATGGACGCACTGTTTCCCATCCTGGCCCAGCGGCGGCGGCAATTGGCAGGCACCTTGTCCGGCGGGGAACAGCAGATGCTCGCGATGGCGCGGGGGCTGATGGCGCGCCCGAAACTCCTGCTGCTCGATGAGCCCTCGCTGGGCCTGGCCCCGAAGCTGGTGGCGGCGATTTTTCAGACGATCCAGCGGATCAACGGGGAGGGGGTCACACTCCTGCTCGTGGAGCAAAACGCGTCGATGGCGCTGCAGATCGCCCACCGCGGCTACGTCCTGGAAGCCGGCCGCATCGTGCTCGCCGATACCGCCGAACGTCTCGCCGCCAACCCCCAAGTCAAAGCCGCGTACCTGGGCGGCTAAGCGGGGTCAGGTCCAGCCGCCGCCCAGCGCCTTGATCAGCAGGATGGTGGCCGCCATGCGCTGGCCGCGGATCCGGGCCGCCTGCCGTTCCGCCTCCAGCCGTCCGCGCTCCGCGTCCACAACGTCGAGGAAACTCA
Source organism: Candidatus Omnitrophota bacterium (assembly GCA_016206585.1). Taxonomy (GTDB): domain Bacteria; phylum Omnitrophota; class Gorgyraeia; order Aquiviventales; family Aquiviventaceae; genus JACQRE01. The sequence continues at coordinate 1,723 of JACQRE010000016.1, forward strand.
CCAGCCCTTGCGTGTACCGGTTCAGCGAGAGCGAGGCGGCGTGCCGGGACGCGTCCACGACGTCCGCTTGAGCCTCGTGCTGTTGCGCCAGGAGGCGGATGGCGGCCAGGGCATCCTCCACTTCCTGGAACGCCACCAGCACTCGTCGCCGGTACTCGGCCACCGTCTGCTCGTGGTCGGCCCGGACGGCCTTCAGGTTGGCCAGGTTGCGTCCGCCCGCAAAGAGGGGCACGGAGAGGGTGGGTCCGATCGACCAGACCACGCTGTCCGCAGTGATCAGGTCTTCCAGCTTGGCGGACTGCCAGCCGCCCGAACCGGTCAGGGTCAGGGAAGGGAATGAAGCGGCTGTGGCGACTCCGATGCGCGCATTCGCCGCGGCCATCAGCCGCTCCGCTTCGGCCACATCGGTCCGGCGCTCCAAGGCTCGCGAAGGGATGCCGGGCGGCACGTGGGGCGGCGGGTTGTCTTCCAGGTGCGTGACGGGCACGCTGAACTCGGAGGCGGCGCGCCCGCACAGCACCGCCAGCGCGTGCTCCAGCTCCGTTCGCTGCCGCTCGACATCGAACGATTCCGCCTCGGCCGTCTTCACTTCCGCCGTCACCCGGGCCCTCTCGAGCTCGCTGGCCAGCCCCACCTCCACGCGCTGGTTGATGATGTCCAGGGCTTCGCGGCGCAACTCCACGGTCTTGCGCAGCGCCTCCAGCTCCGTGTCCAGCGCGCGTAGCAGGAAATAGGTGCGGGCCGCCTCCGCAGTCACCGAGAGCAGGACGGTCTCATACGCGGCCTGGCTCGCCTGGGCCTCGGCCTGAGCCGCTTCGAAAGACCGCCGCACCTTGCCCCACAGATCCACTTCGTAGCTCAGATCGAACGGCACGCGGAAATCGTCGTTGGTCAGGCTCCCGGCTCCGCCGAAGCTACCGAGCGATCGCTGGAAGTGGTCATACGCCGGATTCATCTCGAGCGTCGGGAGCAGGTCCGCTTTCGGCAGGCGGGCCACCGCGCGGGCACGATCCAGGCGGGCGAGTGCCGCCTCGACCGAGTAGTTGGCGTGCACCACCTGGACTTCCAGCGTATTCAGCTCCGGATCGTTGAACACCTCCCACCAGGCTCCGCGCGGCTGGGCATCCTGCGGCCGGGCGTCCTGCCAGAGCGAGGGATCGGCCGTCTGCTGCGCCTCCTTCCAAGCGGCCGGAGCCTCGAGTGCCGGCCGCCGATAGTTCGGCCCCACCGCGCAGCCCGCCACCAGCGCAGCCAATGCTCCGGAAGCCAACAGGCGTGGGATCACCCCACCACCTGTTTGGCATCGCCGGAGGCGATGCAGATCGCCAGGCACATGGTGGATTCTACCCTTAGCCTGGCGATCGGTCTCCGACCAACAAACAGGTGGTGGGGTCATGCGGCCACCCCGCTCTGGCGCACCGGAGGATTCCCGTCGCCGTTTCCGCCCGGGCCGCCGTGCGGCGCCCGGGCCAGGCGGCTGACGATGCCGCGCTGAACCGTGCCGGTCACATCGCTCAGGAACACGTAGACGACCGGAATGATGATCAGCGTCAGGAAGGTGCTGGCCGCCATGCCGCCGAAGGTGGCCACGCCCAGCGCGCGGCGGCTCTCCGCGCCTTCGCCGTAGCCGAGCACGATGGGCAGCGCCCCGGCGAGCGTCGAGACGGCGGTCATCAGGATGGGCCGCAGGCGGATCCGGCCGGCTTCGATCATCGCCTCCATCGCCGGCTTGCCTTTCTCCATTTCCTGATTCGCGAACTCCACCAGTAGGATGCCGTTCTTGGTCACGATACCCAACAGGAGGATCATCCCAATCTGGCTGAACAGGTTGATGCCCATAGACGGGATGCGTGGGATGGCGGCAGAGAGGATGTGGGCGATGGCCGGAGCCTGCGGCGCATAGTGCGTCCATCCGTACATCATCAGGCCCACCTTGTTGACCTGGGCCAGCAGCCAGAGCGTCCCGAAGGCGCCGGTGGCCGCTAGCGGCAGCGTCACCATGACGGTGAGGGGGTGCACCAGGCTTTCGAACTGGGAGGCCAGGACCATGTAGATGACCAGGACCGCCAGGATCAGCACGAAGAGCGTGTCCTTGCCGGCTGACTGCAGGTCGCGGGCTTCGCCGGCCCATTCGTGCCGGAACCCATCGGGCAGGTTCTTCTTGAGGATCGCCTCGGTGCGCTCCAGCGCGGTTCCCAGCGGAATGCCGGCCGGGGTGCCTTCAATGGTGGCGGAGCGGAGCCGGTTGTAGTGGTTGATCGCGCTCGGGCCGCCGGCGATCTCGTGCCGGACCAGGCTGTTCAACTGGATCAGCTCTCCGCCGGCATTGCGGACGTAGATTTCGTCCAGGTTGCCGGGTGTGAGGCGCGACTCGCGCTGCAACTGGGCGATCACGTCGTACTCCTTGCCGCCCAGATTGACCTTGCGCAGGTCCAGCCCGCCGAAGAGAATCTGCAGCGTGCGCGAAATGTCCTCGATCGACACGCCGAGGGATGCCGCCCGGTCGCGGTCGATGTGGAGGCGCAGCTCCGGCTTGTCGAGCTGGAACGTCGGCCGGACGTTCATCAGAAACCCGGCCTGGCGCAGCGTGTTGCTGAACTCGCCGGCGTACTGGTCGAGCGCCTGCAGGTCCTGGTTCTGGAGGACGAGTTGGTAGGTCTGGCCGAACCCCCGTCCGATGGCCTTCGGCACGATCGGAATGGCGATGGCGCCCTCGATCTCGCCGAAATAGCGCGAGCCCATCCCGTTCGGCCCGGCCAACATGTCCTGCACGCTGCGCTCCCGCTCGCCGCGGTCCTTCAGCCGGACGAACGCCAGCCCCTGATTGGCCCGGCCCGGGCCGCCCCAGGGCAGGGCGACCGCCGAGAAGTAGCCCTCAACGCCCTGCTGGTCCCGGATGATGCCCTCCATCTTCCGCACCATCCGGTCGGTGTACTCGCTCGTGGAGCCTTCGGGCGTGATGACGATGTTGAACAGCCGACCCTTGTCCTCTTCCGGCAGGAACTCCTTCTCCAGTTGCATGTAGAAGAAGCCAGTCGCCGCGAATGCGGCCAGGGTGACGATTCCAATGGCGCCCGGATGCCGCAGCGACCATCGAAGCGTCCGGTCATACCGGCGCGTGACGCGATCCATCATCCGCTCGAACACGCCGCCCAGCCCCTGGCGCGCGTGGCCGGGTGGGATCGGTTTGAGCGTCCGGGCGGCGATCATCGGCGAGAGCGTCAGGGCGACGAACGCCGAGATCGCTACCGAGACGGAAATGGTCACCGCCAGCTCGACGAACAGCCGGCCCGTGATGCTCGTCTGGAACGCCATGGGGAGGAAGACGGCGACCAGGGCCACCGTGGTGGAGATGACGACGAAGGTGATCTCCTTCATCCCCACCAGCGAGGCCTCCATGGGGGACATCCCCTCTTCGATGTGCCGGTGAATGTTCTCGACCACCACGATGGCGTCGTCCACGATCTCGCCGATCGCCAGCACGAGGGCGAGCATCGTCACGATGTTGATCGAGTACCCGAACAGGTACAAGCAGCCGAACGTGGCGATGACGGACACCGGGATGGCCAGCCCCGGGATCAGCGTGGAGCGGAAGTCGCTGAGGAAGACGTAGATGGTGAGGATGACCAGCAGGAACGCCATCCAGAGGTTTTCCCACACTTCGTTGATGGATCGCTCGATGTACACCGATTCATCGTAGGGGAAGGCCAGCTCAACACCCTCGGGCAGCGTCGGCTTGATCCGCTCGACCTCGGCTTTGACGCCGCGGGCGACCCGGATGGTGTTCGCCTTGGATTGCTTGACGATCCCCATGCCCATCGCCGGACGGGAGTTGAACCGGGCCACCGACCGCTCGTCTTCGACTCCGACCGCGGCATGCCCCACGTCGCGCAGCCGGACCAGGGACGCGCCCCGGCGCGCGATGACCAGCTCGTCATACTCCTGCGGGGTCTTCAGCTGCCCCCGGGTTTCGATGGAGAGCTCCCGCTCCCGGCCTTCCACGCGGCCGCTGGGCAGCTCGATGCTCTGCTCGCGCAGCGCCTGCTGGATGTCCAGGACGGTCACGCCATGCGCGGCCATCTTCTTCGGGTCCAGCCACAGCCGGATCGCGAACCGCTTCGCGCCTCCCATGATGACGGAACTGACCCCGGGGACGGTCTGCAGGCGGTCCTTGAACACGTTTTCCGCGAGGAAGGTCAGCTCAAGGGTGGAGAGGCGGTCGCTGTACAGCGCCACCCACATGACCGCCTGGGCATCGGCGTCCTGCTTGGCGATGACCGGCTCATCAATGTCATCCGGCAGCCGGCCGCGCACGCGGGAGACGCGGTCGCGCACGTCCTGGGCGACGACGTCGATGCCGCGGGAGAGGTCGAACTCGATGGTGACGTTGCTGACCTGCTCGCGGCTCTCGCTGGTGAGCGTCCGGATGCCCTCGATGCTGGCCAGGGTCTCTTCGAGCGGCTCAGTCACCTGGGTCTCGACGACGCTGGAGCTCGCGCCGGGATAGACGGTCGTCACGGTGACGATGGGCGGGTCCACATCGGGCAGTTCGCGGATCGGCAGGCGGCTGAGCCCGATCACCCCGAAGACGATCAGCCCGAGGTTGAGCATCGTGGCCAGGACCGGCCGGCGAATGCTCAGCTCGGGAAGGTTCATGGAGTGACGCGCGCTCCCGGCAGGGCCACGGCGGAGGGGTCCTCGAAGCGCACCGACACTTTGGCGCCGGGGCCCAGCTTCTGCAGGCCTTCCACGATCACCGTCTCACCGGCGCGCACGCCGTCGAGCACCTCGACCATCCCGGCAAGGCGGACGCCGGTGGTCACCGGGCGGGGCTCGACTTTATCTTCGGCGCCGACGACGAAGACGCTGGTGCGTTCGCCCTGGACCATCAGGGCGACTTCCGGGATGACCAGGGCGTCCTTGCGCGCTTGCATGACGAGCTTCAGGTTGGCGAACATGCCGGTGTGCAGCTTGCCGTCGGCGTTGGGCACCAGCGCTTTGACCAGCACCGTGCGGGTGGCCTCATCGACCCGGGGGTCCACGAAGTACACCTTGCCGCTGAACGGCACGTCCGGATAGGCCGCGACCGTCAGCTGCACGAGCTGGTCGGGCCGCACCTGGCCCACGTACCGTTCCGGGATGTGGAATTCCGCCTTCATCGGATCAGGGTCGACGACCGAGGTGATGCGGGTGCCCCGCATGATGAGCTGCCCGACGCTGACCTGGCGCGAGCTCACCACCCCGTCGAACGGAGCGGTGATGGTTGCGTCCTCCAGCTGGGCGTGCATCAGGGCCAGGCTGGCGCGGGCGGCCTCGTACTCGGCCCGGGCCTTCTCGATCTCCTGCTTGGACACGGCGTTGCTTTCCGCCAGCGCGGTGTAGCGCTGCATCGTCGAGTCCGCCAGCTGGAGCCGGGCCTCGACCTCTGCCAGGCTGGCGCGGAGCTTCTGCTGGTCGATGAGAACCAGGACCTGGCCCTTCGTCACCGGCTGGCCCTCTTCGAACGCGATCTCATCCACCGTGCCGTCCAGCTCGCTCATGATCTCGACGGCCTCGTTCGCGTACAGGGTGCCGACCAGCGACACGGTCTCCTCGATTGGCTGGCGGGCCGCGGTGAACCCGACGACCTGCACCACCATGTCGCCCCAGCCGCCGCCTTGGCCCTTCTTCCCGCAGCCGGCCGCCAGCACCAGCGCGGCCATGATGAATGGCATGACGTTCATGATGGTGATCGCTCCTTCGTTGTGCGCCGCTCACGGAGGGCCGCCAGGGAAAACCGGGTGATGTGGTCGGCCAAGCGCTTGATGTCGGAATCGGCATACCGCTGCGGGCCGTTGAGCCGCTCGATCACCGGCCGGCTGTGGTGATAAAAGAGACACTGGCCCACGATGCTCATGGCACAGCGGCTCGCCTCTTCGGGCGACGCCTGCGGGATGAGCGACCGGACGATGGTGCCAAGCCGCTCCGCCATGGGCTGGATGACCTGGCGCACGACGCGGTCCAGTGCTTTCGTCGGCGCGATCATCTCGTGCGCGCACAGCGTGCTGTACCAGCTGGTGGGTTGGTCCTTCTTGAGGAACCGGCAGAGGAACGAATAGACGAAGGCATACAGCTCCTCTTCGGCCGACGGGTTCGGTCCCAAACCCAGGTGAGGAGGGAAAGCGTTCACGGCTTGCTGCGCGCCGTGCGCCAGAACCTCGACGTAGAGACCCTCTTTGTCGCCGAAGTAGTAATTCACCGAGGCGATATTCGTCTTGGCCCGGCGGCACATCTCGCGGACGGTCGCATGTTCAAAGCCCCGCTCGGCAAAGACCTGACCGGCGGCATCAAGAAGCCGCTCCTTGGTCGTATCGAGCGTCACCATATGGGTAGCGGTCGGCATCGGTCACCCCCTGCTGTTAAACACTAGTTTAAAACAAGTGTTTGAATTCGTCAAGCCCGGCGGGTATTTTCCATGCTGGCTTTCACGTTTCGAGGCGGAAGAAACTCTTGTACAATAACGGGCATGACCGGGAACCAACGGACCTTGCTCGCCTGGCTCGAGCGCGAAGTGCGCTCCTGCCGCCCGACCGCCCTCCGGTACTTCCGCTCCGCGTCGCTTCGCGTGGACCGCAAGCCGGATCAGTCGCCGGTGACGGCGGCCGACCGGGCGGTGGAGGAGCGCTTGCGCCGGGCGCTCTCACGCGCCTGCGCGGGCGAAGCCGTCATCGGGGAAGAGTTCGGCGCGACCGGCAGGCCCGGATCGAGCTACTGGACGGTGGATCCGATCGACGGGACGCGGGCGTTCTCCCGCGGCCTGCCGACCTGGGCGATCCTGATCGCGAAGGTCGAAGGCGGCCGGCCGGTGCTCGGCCTGTGCGATTTCCCGGCGCTGGGCATCACGCTCGGCGTCGCGCGCGGGGTGCCGGCCTTCGAGCGGGAGCGCGGGCGGCTGAGCCGGCTCCGGCCTCCGCGGCGCACTACCCGTCTGGCGGACGCGGTCCTGCTTCACGGCGGCCTGCGGTGGTGGCCGGCGCGCCAGCGGATGCGCGATCGTTTCATCCGGCTGACCCACCAGTGCTTCCTGGAACGGTCCTATGGCGACGCGTATGGCTACTTATGGGCGCTGCGCGGCTACGCCGACATCGTCGTCGACTACGGCGTGAAAGTGTGGGACATGGCGCCATTGGCGGCCCTGGCTGCCGCCACCGGGCGCGTCATGACGGACTTCAGCGGTCGCCCCTCCTGGACCGGCCCCGACACGGTGTTCGGCTCGCCCTCCATGGTCCGGCACGTCGTCCGCGCGCTCCATGCGTGAATTTGTCTTTCCTGATGGGTTCCTCTGGGGTGCTTCGACCTCTGCCCATCAGGTGGAAGGGCATAACGTCCACAGCGACTGGTGGGCGTGGGAGCAGGCCGGCCGCGTGAAGGACCGCTCGGGAGCGGCGTGCGACCACTACCAGCGCTTCGAGGACGATTTCGACCTGGCGGTCTCGCTGGGGCACCGCGCCCATCGCTGCTCGATCGAGTGGGCGCGCCTGGAGCCGGCCGAAGGGCAGTGGGACGACGGGGCGCTGCGCCATTACGCGGACGTCGTGCGCGCCCTGCGCCGCCGCCGGCTTGAGCCGGTCATCACCCTGCACCACTTCACGAACCCCCAGTGGTTCCTCGCCCGCGGCGGCTGGACCAATCCGAAGTCGATCGACTGGTTCCTCCGCTACGTCCAGCGGGTGGCGCTCGCGGTCGGCGACTCCGTCCGGTACTGGGTGACCATCAACGAGCCGCTGGTGTACACCCGTCTGCATTACGTCCAGGGGCTGGGCCCGCCAGGGGCGCGCGACTTCGGCCAGGCCTTGCGGGTCATCGAGCACCTGATCCGGGGCCACGCGGCGGCGTACCGGGCGCTGCATGCGGCGCGCCGTCCCGGCTCGCCCAGGCCGCGCGTCAGCATCGCCCACCATCTGCCCGAGTTCCGGCCGTGCCGCCGCTGGTCGCTGCGGGACCGCTGGATCAGCCGCGTCACCGATCACATCTACAACCTCGCCTTCCTGCAGGCGCTGACGGAGGGGCGTGCGGCGGTCCCCGGGGTGGTGACGTGGCGCATCCCGGAGGCGCGCGCCACGCTCGACTACCTCGGGGTCAACTTCTACGGGCGCCAGTTCATCCGGTGGGCGCCGGACGCCGGCGCGTGGCCCGGCAGCAGCTGCGATCTGGGCCACCACCCGCGCGAGGTCACCGAGCGCACGTCGCTCGGGTGGGACGTGCATCCGGCATCGTTCACGTACGTCCTGTGCCGCATGGCGCAGATGGGGCTGCCCCTCCTCGTGACGGAAAACGGCACCTGCATGGAGGACGACGAGCACCGCTGGCGCTACCTCCTGCGGCACATCCAGGCGATGGCGCGCGCGATGCAGCGCGGGGTCGAGGTCCTCGGCTACTGTTGCTGGTCGCTGCTCGACAACTTCGAGTGGGCGGACGGCTTCGGACCGCGCTTCGGCCTCGTCGAGGTCGATTACGCCACGCAGCGGCGCACCGTCCGCGACAGCGGCCGTCAGTACGCGAACATCTGCACATCCAACCGCATCCCATTGGACACGTCGTGGAACGTTTAACGTGTAAGGTGTAACGTGAAATCCACAGCGGACTGGCTTTTGATTTGGCCTGTACGTTACACGTTAAACGTTACACGTTACACGAACGTCGAGGCGCCTCTCGCATGGCCCATGCGCTTGTGTTAGGTGCCACCGGGCACATTGGCGCCCATGTTGTGCGCGCGCTGCTCGCCGAGGGCCACGAGGTGCGCGCCGCCTACCGCCGCGAGCGCTACCTCTCCGTCCTTGAGGGCCTGTCCCTTGAGCGCCTCCGCGTGGACTTCGAGGCGCCCGACGGCCTGCGCGCCGCACTCGAGGGCTGCGACTGGGTGTTCCACGCCGCCGGCTACTACCCTCCGTGTACCGAACGCCGCGAGCGCGCCATCGCGCTGGGTGTCGAGTCGACGCGCCGTCTGCTCTCACAGATCCGCCGCGCCAACCCCCAACGCCTTCTGTTCACCAGCAGCGCGGCCACCATCCGCCGGGTGGAGAGCCGTCCCTCCACGGAAGAGGACGCGCAGCCGTGGCCGTCCAACGAGGGACAGCCGCTCTACACGACGGTGAAGGTGGCGATGGAGCGGGAAGTCTTGCGCGCGCACCGCGAGGAAGGACTGCCGGTCGTCATCCTCAATCCCAGCGTCTGCCTGGGCGAATACGATGCGCACGCGTTCTCGGGGCGCGCGATCCTCGCGTTCGCCAAGCACCGGCTGCCGTTCTATCTCGGCCATGGTTTCAATGCGGTGTACACCGGCGACGTCGGCGTGGGCCATGTGCGGGCGGCCCAGCAGGGGCGGCTGGGCGAGCGGTATCTGCTGACGTGCCGCAACATCCAGGTCAAAGCGTTTGCGGAGCTTGTGGCACGCGCCGCCGGGGTGCCGCCTCCTCGCTGGCAGCTGCCGGACGCGGCCGCCTCGCTGGCCGCCGGGGTGAGCGAGGTGGTCGCCTGGGTGACGCGCCGGCCGCCATTGCTGCCGCGCCAGGTGGTCCACACCGCCAGGCGGGGCCAGTACCTGGACGGCGGCAAGGCGCTGCGTGAATTGTCGCTGCCCCAAACGCCTCTCGAGGAAGCGATCGCGCGCGCCCTCGCCTGGTTCAGGCAGCACCACTACCTCTAGCCACCGGGAGCGGGGAGGTCTATACTGCCATCAGGGTTCTCTCAGCCGGAACGAGGAGGTGCCCCATGCGTTGGATGGTGATTGCGGCCGGAGTCGCGTTGGTCGCCGGCGCGTCCGTGAGTCAGGCGCGTGAACAGGCGATCGAGGATCCGCCGAAGGGCGTCTGGGACCTGGCGACGGTGTGGAACGGGCCGATCCAGCAGGTCAATCGGGACGCGCGCCGCTTCGATCTGGTCAGCGGCCTCTGGCTCGGCCTGCTCGAAGGCTCGGTCAAATCCGCGGAGCGCACAGCCAGCCTCGTGCTGCCCGACAAGGAATAGCCTGCGAACCATTCCCTCCATTGTGATGCGATGGCTCATCGCGCTCCCCCTCCTGCTCGGGTTCGGTCAGCCTCTCTGGGCCCAGGACGCCGCGTCCGGCACCGCCTCGCTTGACTGGTTGAACCAGGTGATCAGCCAGCAGGGCCTGTGGATTGGGCTCATCGCGGTGTTCTTCGGCGGGCTCGCCCTCAACCTGACCCCCTGCGTCTACCCGATGATCCCGGTGACGCTCGCGTTCTTCGGCGGCCAATCCGGCAGCACCTTGCGCCGCGGCGTGCTCCTGCCGTGCGCGTACGTGCTGGGCATTGCTCTCAACTACGCGGTGCTCGGCCTGGTCGCGGCGAAGACCGGCGCGCTCTTCGGCTCCTGGCTCCAGCAGCCGGTGGCGCTGCTCGGCATTGCCGCGATGGTGGTGGCCCTGGCGCTGAGCATGTTCGGGCTGTATGAGCTGCGCGTGCCCTCCGCGATCACCCGACGCATGGGCCAGGCCTCGGCCGGGCTCTGGGGAGCGTTCCTCATGGGCCTCCTGGTCGGCGTCGTCGCCGCGCCCTGCATCGGACCATTTGTCCTCAGCCTCTTGCTGTTCGTGAGCCGCCTCGCCGATCCGATCGCGGGCTTCCTCCTCTTCTTTGTCCTCGGGTTGGGCATGGGAGCTCCGTATATCATCCTGGGCCTCGCCGCGCAGCGCGTGAGCCGCCTGCCCAAAGCCGGCGCGTGGCTGGTCTGGAGCAAGCGGCTGCTCGGCGTGGTGTTGTTGGGGTTGGCGTTCTACTTCGTGCGGTCGCTCCTGCCGCGGAGCGCCCCGGCACCGGGTGTGGCGTGGATCCCGTACACCGAAGCCGCCCTGGAGGCCGCGCGACGGGACCAGCGGCCGGTGCTGGTCGACGTCTACGCGGACTGGTGCATCCCGTGCGTCGAGATGGACCACACGACGTTCCGCCATCCCGACGTGGTGCACGCCCTCGCCGGGGTGGCCACGCTGCGCGTCGATGCCACGCACGAGATCTCGCCGGACGCCGAGCGGCTCCTGGAGCGTCACCAGGTCTACGGCGCGCCCACCGTCCTGCTGTTTGACCGCCGCGGGGCGGAGCGGCGCGAGCTGCGCCTGACCGGCTTCATCAGGCCCAAGGAATTCCTCGAGCGGTTGCGGCCCATCCTCTCACCATGAGCCTGAGCGGCCACCAGCGCCCGTCGATGAGCGGGCAGCGCGAGCTGCGCGTCGCGCTCACCCTCACGATCGCCGTCATGATCGTCGAGTTCGTCGCCGGGTGGCTGAGCGGCAGCTTGGCCTTGTTCGCCGACGCGGGACACATGCTCGCCGATGCCTCGGCGCTCGCCTTCAGCCTCTTCGCCGCGTGGATCGCCGCGCGCCCCGCCACTCCCGGGAAGACCTACGGCTACTACCGCACCGAGATCCTCGCCGCACTCGCCAACGGCGTCGCCCTGTGGCTCATCGTCATCTGGATCGACGTCCGCGCCTGGCAGCGGCTGCAGGAGCCGGCCCCCGTGGCCGGAGGCCTCATGATGACTGTCGCGGTGATCGGCCTCGTCACCAACCTCGTCAGCGGCTGGGTGCTGCGGACGGCCCGGACAGGCAGCCTCAACGTCGAAGGGGCGTGGCTCAACGTCATGAGCGACGCGCTGGGCTCGGTGGGCGTCATCATCGCCGGATGGCTGATCCGCGAGCACGGCTGGACGGCCGCGGACCCGATCGCCAGCATGATCATCGGCGTGCTCATCGCCGTCAACGCCTGGAGCCTGATCAAGCGGTCGGTCAACATCCTCCTGGAGGGCGCGCCGGGCCACCTGCGGATTCCCGACGTCATGCAGGCGATGCGCACCGTCCCCGGCGTCCACGAGGTGCACGACCTGCATCTGTGGACCATCACGACGGGCATGGACGCGATGAGCGGGCACGTGATCGTCCAGGACGTCGGCCGCAGCACCGAGATCCTCAACCGGCTCAACGCGCTCCTGTCCCAGCGCTTCGGGATCGCGCACACGACGCTGCAGCTGGAGCCGCGGGAGCATGTCTGCCAGATGGGAGGCGCGGCGCGGGGTTGAAGCAGGCGGGGGAGTTTGTTAGACTACTCAAAGACGGTGTGGCGGAGCCTACGACGATGGGAACAGGGAGGTGGTGGATGTTCGGGCTGCGGGTGTTGGGAGTGATCCTCATGATGGCGGCGGTCAGCGGGTGCGCCGGGACGCGGTCGCGCCAGGACTACGCGCGATTGCAATCACAGGTCGGTCTGTTGGATGAACGGGTCACGCAGCTCGAACGCTCCTCGGGCATGGGCGGATTGTCCGCCGCCCCGATCTCCGAGCCGATGTTCGACGGGGGCACGGCGGTCAGCGGCAGCGGGTCGTCCAGGAAGCGCACCGCCTCGAGGCCGGCCGCCTCCGCCCCGTCCTCCATCAAGCCGAGCACGCGGGAGATCCAGCAGGCGCTGAAGAACGCGGGCTTCTACCAGGGATCGGTCGATGGGAAGATGGGACCGATCACCCGTGAGGCGGTCAAAGAGTTTCAGCGCGTCCACGGCCTGTCCGACGACGGCGTCGTCGGACGGCAGACGTGGACCAAGCTGAAGGCCTACGCCGAGCTGTCGAGTGCCAGCGGAGAGCTCAACGCCGCCGAACCGTTGAAGTAATTGCGGCGGGCCACCGTCATGGGCCGCCGGCGTTCTGCGAGTCGGCGAGCGCTCCGCCAGCACACCTCGGCCTGCGCGTTGGGCCTGACCCTCCTGTGCGGGGGCGGCATGCTGCCGGCCAGCGGATGCGCCCCCCAGCGCGTCACGATCTCCCTCATGCCTCCGCGGGTGTCGACGCCCGCGCCATCCGTGCTCTGGCACGAGCCGTTTGACGCGCTCAACCCCGGCCAATGGCGCGAAGTGGAGGTGCGGCGCCACACCCAGTATCGCGTGGCGGAGCTCGAGGGCCGGCGGTGTCTCGAGGCGAGCAGCCGCGACGGGGCGTCGATTCTGCTCAGCCCCGTGCGGTTCGATCCGGACACGCACGAATGGCTGTCGTGGGAATGGCGCGTGGACCGGTTCGTGCACGGCGAGGCGCTCGACCGCAAACAGGGGTCGGACGCCGCCGCGCGCGTGTACGTCTATTTTGACACGCGCGGATTGCCGTGGCAGAAACGCAGCATGGATTACGTCTGGTCCGCGTCGCTGCCGGTGGGCACGATCCTCGACAGCGCGTTCTCGTCCGAATCCAAGATCCTCGTCGCCGAGAGCGGCACCCAGGCCGCGGGTCAATGGCGGCGGGTCGAGCGCAACCTCGAAGACGATTATGCGCGGGCCTTCGGCGGCTCGATCCCGGACGTCGTCGCCATCGGCGTGATGAACGACACGGACAACACCGGCGGGGAAGCCCTCGCCTATTTCGACAACCTGCAGGTCAGCCGCGAGCCCTCCGCGGCGACGACCGAGCCACGGTGACACGATGACACGCAGGGTTCCCGGACGCGCGTTCCAGCGCCTCCTCCTCGGCGGCGCGGCAGGGCTCATGACCTGCGCCGGCTGCGCCGCCTTTTGGCCCCGGCAGGACACCGTGCCGCCGGAGCTCGCGGCGACGATCGGCGACCACAGCGAGATCCGCTGGACCGCCACGACGCTCGAATCCGCCTCCACGCCCGCGCAGCGGAACGTGCTCCGGCACGGCCGCATCAAGACCATCACCGGCGAGGTGGTCGACGTCAGCTGCTACCTGCAGCTGGGCAAGCGCGGCGAGGCGCACATCCCCTGCGGGCAGAAGTGCGTGCGCAGCGGCCAACCGATCGGCCTCCTCACCGACAGCGGCAAGCTGTACCTTGTGATCCCGGAGGAGCACCACCCGCGCCGCGACGGCCAGGTCAGCCTCAAAGAGCGCTTCGCCGAGCTGATGGCCAAGCGCGTCCGCGTCAGCGGCACGGTGACGAGCGAGGGGGGGTATCGCGCGATCTTCGTGCGGACCTTGCCGGATGCGCCGTAACGCGAGCGCGCGGGCCGCCTCCCGCCGATGACGGCTCCCGCCAGCCAGACCCTGCTGCTCGGAGAGCACGCCGGGACCGTCCGCGCGGGATTCGAGCGGTTGACGGCCCAGCGTGTGCTGCCGAGGCTCTGGGACAAGGATCCCAGCTTGTGGAGCGCGGATCCCGCCGTGCAGTCCGCCATCCGGCAGCGGCTTGGCTGGCTCTCCATCACCGGGGTGATGGCGAAGCAGGCCGAGTCCTTGCGCGCCTTCGCCAAGGAAATCCGCGATGCCGGCCTGACCCGCGCCCTCCTGCTGGGCATGGGCGGCAGCGGCCTCTTTTCCGAGGTGTGCCGCAACACCTTCGGGGTCGCCCCCCGCCACGTTGACGTGACCGTCCTCGATACCACCGATCCGGCCGCGATCCGCGCCCACCAGCAGCTGGGGTCTCTCGAACAGCTGTGCATCATCGTCTCCAGCAAGTCCGGCTCCACCAGCGAGGTGGCCGCGCTCTCCAGCTATTTCCACGAGGCGCTCAAGGCGGTCGACGGCGGGCCGGGCGCCCATGCGATCGCCATCACCGATGCCGGCACACCGCTGGAGACCCAGGCCGCCTCGCGGGGATTCCGGCGCGTCTTCACGCACGGCTCGGGAACCGGCGCGGAGGTGGGCGGCCGGTTTTCCGCGCTCACCTATTTCGGCCTGGTGCCCGCGGCACTCATGGGGGTGGACGCCGGCCGGCTGCTGCAGCGGGCGGAGGAGATGTTCGCGCGCTGTGGTCCCGCCGTGCCCGTGACGGACAACCCCGCCGCCCAGCTAGCGGCCATCCTGGCGATGCTCGCGCAGGCGGGGCGGGACAAGATGACGCTGCTCTGCGCACTACCGCTGGCCAGCTTCGGCACGTGGGTCGAGCAGCTCGTCGCCGAAAGCACGGGCAAGCAGGGCCGCGGCATCGCCCCCATCCACGGCGAGCCGCTGCGCGAGATCCACGCGTATGCGGAGGACCGCGTCGTTGTCGAGCTGCAGCTGGCCTCCGAATTCGACGAGGCGCTGGACCGTCACGTGCAGGCGCTGGCCTCGGCCGGCCATCCGGTGGTGCGCATTCACTGGGCGGACCGGTACGATCTCGGCGGGGAAGTGGCCAAGTGGAGCCTCGCGACTACCCTCACCGGCGGGCTGCTGGACATCAACCCGTTCGACGAGCCGAACGTGAAAGAAAGCAAGGATCGGACGAAGGCGCTCCTGGATCTCTTCGTCCAGCAGGGGCGGTTTCAGGACGAGACGCCCCTGGCCTCCGACTCCGCCGTGGCGGTCTACGGCGCCCTGGGGGCCGGCCGCCACATGTCCTTCACCGAGTGCCTCGGCGAGTTCTTCCGCCAGCTGCGCCCCAGCGACTACGTGGCGATCCTCTCGTTCCTCCCGCGCACGCCGACCCTCGACCAGGCGGTCCACGCGCTGCGGGAGTCGCTGGCCAAACGGCTGCGCCAGGCGACCATGCTCGGCATCGGCCCCCGCTACCTCCATTCCACCGGCCAGCTCTACAAGGGCGGGCCGGACGGCGGGCTCTTCCTCCTCCTAACCGCCGAGGAGCCCGACGATCTGCCGATTCCCGGCGAACGGTTCAGCTTCAGCGTCCTGAAGCAGGCGCAGGCGCTGGGCGACTTCCAGGCGATGCAGCAGAAGGGCCGCCGGATTCTCCATATCCATTTCCGGGGCAATGCCCACCACACCGTGCAGCGGCTGCTCAGCGCCCTCGAGGAAGCCACCGCGACCGTCGCCCGACGGTAGCGCGCTCGGGGGAGCCGATGCGGATCTGCTCGCTGCTGCCCAGCGCCACGGAAACCGTCTACGCGCTCGGGCTGGGCGACCAGCTCGCCGGTGTCTCGCACGAGTGCGATGTCCCGCCCGACGCCCTCCGGAAGCCCCGCGTCCTGCGCACGACCCTCGAGCGTTCCCACCGCTCGAGCGCCGACATCGACGCGGCGGTCCGTCGCACCCTGTCGCGGGGGGAGCCGCTGTTTGCGCTCGACGAGGAGGCGCTCCGCCGCGCGCAGCCCGACCTCATCATCACCCAGGAGCTGTGCGACGTCTGCGCGATCGGCGCTCCGGACGTCATCCGCCTGGCCCGTGCGCTCGCCACGCCGCCGCGCATCCTCTCGCTGCATCCGCACACGCTGGAGGAGGTCCTGGGCGACATCCGCGCCATCGGCGAGGCGATCGGATGCGTCGGGGAGGCCGAGCGGCTCATCGCGCGCAGCCGGCAGCGGCTCGCGCGGGTCCGCGCGCTCGTGGCAGGCGCCCCGCGCCCGGCGGTGTTCTGCCTGGAGTGGCTGCAGCCGCCGATGGCGGCCGGTCACTGGGTCCCGGAGATGGTGGCGTGCGCCGGCGGCCGAGAGATCCTCGGCCGGAGTGCTGAGCGCTCGCGGTACGTCACGTGGGAGGAAGTCGCCGCGGGAGCCCCCGAGGTCCTCGTCGTGATGCCCTGCGGGGTCAGTCCTGAGTGCGCCCGGCGGGAGCTGGCGTTGTGGGCGAATCAGCCGTGGTGGAGCCGCCTGCCTGCGGTGAGGAGCGGACGGGTCCATCTGGTGGATGGCTCGGCCTACTTCAACCGGCCCGGCCCCCGGCTCATCGATGGGATCGAGCTGTTGGCGGGGTTGCTGCACCCGGGCCTTCAGCTTTTGGAATCCCGACATCTTAGGGTACAATAAGCTTTCGAGAGGAGGGCGATGACCACGAGGCGCAGACAGAAAGTTCTAGTTGTGGACGATGATCCCGGCGTGTGTGAGCTGGTGAAGAAGCTGTTGCAGGAACATGGCTACGAAGTACTCGAAGCACACCGGGGCGATGCCGCTATTGCCAAAGTCCAAGCCGCTCATCCCGATCTCCTCGTGCTGGACGTGCTCCTCTCAGGGGGCCTCGATGGCGTCCAAGTCTATCACCGCCTCAAAGGCAAATCCTCCACTCGTCGGATCCCGGTGATCTTCCTTACCGGCACGGTGCCGAGCGGGTCTGCGACCACGCAGCAACTGCCCCTCGGTGAGCGTTGCGCTGTGATTGGCAAGCCGTTCAATGTCCAAGTGCTCCTGCAGGAGATTCAGCGATTGCTCGGAACCACTGGTGAGCTGTCCACTCGTTCCCCGTAGCGGTGGCATCGCCTCAGTATCCATGCGGAGCCTGCGCCTCTTCCTCCTCACGTGGTTGATCTCTATACCGGCAGTCTTCGGGGAGGAGGTTCGACAAGATCCGGCGTCTGACGCTGGCGTGGTGCAGGAGCGGATCAGAGAAGAAGGTGAAGCTCAAGGCCAACCCGAACGCCGGGCCCCCGAGATCGACGTCCCACCTCCTGCCGCCCCACCGTCCGCCGTCCCCGAAGTCAGGTTCGTCGTCAGCGCCATTCAGCTCCAGGGGAATACCGTCTTTCCGACGGCGACCTTCGCGAGCCTGATCGCTGCCTACGAACAGCGTGAGGTGACGGTCCAGGAGTTGCAGGTATTGGCCGAGGCGATTCAACAGGTCTACCGTCAACGTGGCTACGTGACCACCGTCGCCTTTCTGTCGCCCCAGCGCATTGAGGCGGGACGCGTGACGATCCAGATTGTCGAGGGCCGGCTCGGACGAACGTTGCTCGAGGGCCAGCGCCACTTTTCAGCGCGCCGGCTCCTCCGGTACTGGCCATTCGCGCAGGGTGACCTGCTGCAGTATGGTCGCCTGCGTCGAGCGCTGGCGCGCCTGAACGATCATCCAGACCGTCAGGTGCAGGCGCTGCTGCGTCCCGGCGCAGCGGTTGGAGAAACAGACGTGATCTTGAAGGTCACGGATCGCCTGCCGGTCCACCTGGGAGGACAGTGGGATCGGCAGGGCACCCAGTCCATCGGACGCTTGCGATACGGAGCCTCGTTTGGGCACAACAACCTGCTTGGGCTTGACGATCGCGGAGTGCTCGCCGGAGTTTTCGGGAACCGCTTTGGCGCCCTCTTTACGCAGTACACACTCCCCCTCACACGCTACGGCACGGCAGCTATTGCAGGCTGGAGCTACTCTCAAACGTCTCCGAAGCGTCACTTTAAGCCATTTGGTATCAATGGGATATCGCAAACATTCTGGCTGGCTCTCAGCCAAGCGCTGGTTGAAACAGAGCAGCTCTTTCTCCAAGGACAGCTCCGACTAGACGTTAAAGAGAGCAAGACCAAGCAGCTTGGGGGTACGAGCCAACGCGACCGGCTGCGGGCAATTCGCCTCGAACCATCCCTCCGGCTGACCGACGTCTGGGGCAGCTGGGTGGTCGAGCAGGAGACGGCGTTTGGGATCAAGGGATTGGGGGCTACGAGCGAAAACAATCCTGTGGCAAGCCGTCCTGGAACCAAACCGGACTTTCTGAAGATCGGCTTCGTGGTGCACCGGCTGCACCGGCTGCCCTGGCACACACAGCTCTCGCTCAAGCTGGAGACGCAACTGGCAACGAGCAAGCTCGCACCCCAGGAAGAACTCTACCTCGGCGGAGCGCAGTCTATCCGCGGTTATCCAGAAGGAGACTATCTGGCGGATCAAGGCGTGATCGCGCGGGGCGAGTGGTTGATTCCGTGCCGCTTCCTACCGGATACGTGGCGGCTTCCAGGTACCGGCACGCCAGTCGGAGAACAGCTCATGGTGCTGGGATTTCTCGACCGCGGCTATGGGCGTCTACGAGCCATTACTGGCACCGAGCGCAGCACGCGGAACTTAACCGGTCTTGGGCTTGGCGCGCAGTTTCGCATCGCCAACTCGCTCGTCGCGCGTATCGAATGGGGTTTTTCTGTTGGCGATCGACCCCTGACAGACGATTCATCTTCCATCCTGCATTTTAGCTTTAGGTCTGATTTATAAAATACTGTCATACAATATGTTACATCGTATATTTTTGACGAAAATGGAGTGGATTTTTGGAACATTTGTCTGGTATAATTTACGTAGCAGCGAATCGGCAGTAACTTACTTGAGTTCATCCAGTTAGCCGATCGCATTGACAATTTAAAACACCTGTAACAGGGCAAACCGTTCGAAAGGACGGGGCGCAAAGCTAGAGGGCCTAAGTCCCCGGAAGTGAGTTGTTGGGGAGACGGCAGCCAGTTGCCAGTGAACGAGACACTCCATGCGCCCTTTCTGACTCTTCGGAAAGGGCGATTTTGTTGGAGGTCGAGCGCCATTTCCATTTCGGAAATGGCGTTTTTGATAGACAAGAGTCGAGTGATAAATAACACGATGAATAATCCGAACGAAATCGCGATGCGAATGCAGATGACGCCGAACATGGCGCGGCCCTTCGCCCCTTCGACTCGCGCCACGGCTCTGGCCGTGGGGCTCCACACGAGGACTACGCTCAGCCCATGGAGATTATTTGTGGAGCTCTTGGTGGCTGATGCCGTCGCGTTGCTCGTTTTTTACAGGCTGTGCGGGCCGCCGTCGGTCTCAGCACTGCCCTCTGATCCGAACGTGACAGAGGGTTCTGCTACATTCCAACAGACTGATTCACAAACACTTACGATCACCGCCTCTGATCGGTCCATCATCGAGTTTGGCGTCTACGACATCGCATCAGGGGAAACGGTTGTCTACGTCCTGCCGGATACCTCCAGCACGACCTTGAGCCGTGTCGTGGGTGGCAGCTCCTCGGAAATCTTCGGCCGCTTGTCCGTCAACGGGATGCTGTTCTTCGTCAACCCTTCCGGGATCACCTTCGGACCCTCAGCGCAGGTCAACGCCGGCGGACTGATCGCGTCGACGCTGCCCATCAACAACGCCGATTTTCTGGCTGCGCAGTATCACTTTGATGGAGTCGCCCTCGATGGATTGACGGCTGTGGTGAACCAAGGGACGATCACCGCGACCCAGGGCGGTTTCGCGGTGCTCGTCGGTGGCGCGGTGCAGAATACCGGCACGATCACCGCCCCGGTTGGAACAGTCGCCTTGGCGTCTGGCGAGGCGGTGACCGTTGGCATCGCGTCGGATAACTCGATTGCGATCGTCATTGATCGGCCGGTCGCCGAAGCCGTCCTGGACGCGCAGGGCCAACCGATCACGACACAGCTCTCAAATAGCGGCACGATCGAAGCCGCCCAAGGACATGTCGTGCTGACGGCAAAATCAGCTCAAGGCCTCTTCGACCTGGCGATCAACCAGCAGGGAATCATCCGAGCCGACGCAGCGGTGGTCGGCCTGGGCGGCTCGATCGAACTCGTGGCGACTGAACCGGTTCGGAGCACCGGCTCCATGAGCGCGGCGCACGGCCTGATCCACGTCAAGAGCGACTCGGACGTGCAAGTCGGCGGCCAGGCGCTGGCCGCCGGTGGCCAGGTGACGGTTGAGGCGGGCCGGGATGTGACGGTCGTCCAGCAGATCTCCACCAGTGGGGAGACCACCTTCAAAGCCAACCGCAATGTGGCGGTGAACGCGAACGTGACGACGGATTCCGGCAACCTGACCTTCACCGCAGATGCCGATTCGGATGGGGTCGGTGCCTTCAACCAGGCATCAGGCACCACCATTTCGACCACGACCTTTGGCGACATCACTCTTTCTGCTTCGGGAAGTAGCACGGTGGGCACGATCGCCTCGGCCGGCTCCTTCACGCTTAAGGCCTCCAGCGCATCCGTCACCTGGGTGCAGCTTCCTGGCTCCACCGTGACGACGGCCGGCTCCTTCACGCTCCAGCCCAACGCAACGCTGCTGGCCGGCACGACCATCTTCCAGATCGGCCGCGACTGGGTGAACTTTGGCACGTTCGAGGCCGGAGAGTCCGAAGTCTGGCTGGTCGGACCGGCGCCGGCCCAGGTGAGGGGCTCGACCATCTTCTACGACTTCGGCTCCACCCAGCCCGGCAAGCCGATCACGTTTGAAGCGGTGACGGTCCAGGAGATCCGGCGCAAGACCACCTTCCGGGGCGAGTTCGGGGACCTCATCCAGCTTCGGTCAAGCATCATAGGTCAGCCGTTCAGCCTGCTTCCGCAGGGTGAGACGATCTTACGCTTCGTGGGCTTCCAGGATACGCAGATCCGCGGCCCTCCGGTGGCCCCGGTGCAATCGCAGAACCTCGGCAACAATACCGGCCTTGATTTTTCTCTCGCCGGCCCAATCTGGGTAGGCAGCGCCTCGCCCGCCTGGTCGGACTTCCGCAACTGGGACGGCGGCTTTGTTCCTGGTGCATTCGACCTCGTACGGTTCACCTCCAGCTCTTCGCTCGACTCGCTTGTTGACGCCTCCTTCGGCGGCACCATCGCCGGGCTCACTCTCTCGGCCGGCTATTCCGGCACCCTCACCCTCGGTCGCGATCTCACGGTTACCGGAGACGTGACCCTGGCTGGCGGCACGCTGGCCGCCGGGTCCCAAACGCTGACCGTGGGAGGCGACTGGACCCTGGCAGGCGGCACGTTCCAGCCCGGCACCTCCACGGTGCTCTTCAACGACGCCTCCAGGCCCTCAACCATCTCGGGCAGCACCACCTTCTACCAGTTCGCCTCCTTCACCCCCTCCAAGGTGCTCCAGTTTGAGGCGGGCACCACCCAGACGATCCTGGGGACATGGACCATCCGCGGGGCCTATGCCCAGCATGTGCGGCTGGTCTCCACGGCGCCGGGAAGCCGGTGGCTGGTGGACCCTCGCGGCCCAAGAGACCTGACCTACGCTTGGGTTGAAGACTCGGTCAACCTGGACACTGACAAGATCATCATGACCGAGTCCACCAACCGGGGGAACTCCATCGGCTGGGACCCCACCGGCACCTGGAATGGAGCCGCCGGCGGGGCCTGGTCGAGCGGGGCCAACTGGACTGGTCTAGGAGGTGCTGCGCCCGGCGCCGGGGATGATGTCGTGTTCAACGGGACCAAAAATACCAACTCCAGCATTGACGCGTCTTTCACGGGCACCGTCAACAGCATCTCCATGAACACCGGCTATACTAGAACCATCACGAACAACCGGACAGGCGGCCTGACGGTCAACAGCACCTTCACGGTTAACTCGGGCACGTACAACGCCAATGGCAAGACCACCACGGTGACCGGCCTCACCACCGTGAGTGGTGGGACCTACCAAGCGAGCACCGCGACCCAGACCTTCAACGGGGGGTTGACGATCTCAAGCGGGACGTTCACCGGCTCCACGGGGGCGGTGGATGTCAACGGGAACGTGACCCTTTCCACCGGGACCCTGACTGCCCCTTCGGGGACCTTTACGGTGAGTGGCAACTGGAGCAAGACCGGCGGGACCTTCACGCCAGGGACCAACACCGTGACCTTCGATGGGAGCACGACCCAGACCCTGAACAGCGGGGCCACGAGCTTCTACGGGATCACACATAGCGGTGGGGGAACTTTGCAGCTCGTCACCAACGCCCTGACCGTCACGAACGCCTTCACGAACTCCGCGGGGACCTTCGACCTCAACGGCCTGAACTGGACGATGACCGGGGCGACGTTCTCGAATGACGGGACGGTCCAGCTCCGGGGGAGCGAGACGATTACCGGGCTCACCCAGGACACGAATAGCGGGACCTTCACCTACGTGGGGGATGGGGATGGGCTGGCGGATACGTTCACGCTCCTGGACTTCGGGGCGACGGATTACTTCAACCTGACCATCACCACGACTGACAGCACCGATGTCATCCAGTCAGCAGGTGCCAAGTCCATCGCCGGGGCCCTCACCGTGAGCGCCGGCACCCTCTCCCTCAACGGGAACGCCCTAACAGTCACCGGTGCGGTGTCCAACACCAGCACAATCCGCCTCATCGGCAGTGAGAGCGTGACGCTCTCCAGCGGCAATGACACCGACTCGGGCACCTGGACCTACGTGGGGGATGGGGATGGGCTGGCGGATACGTTCACGCTTCTGGACTTCGGGGCGACGGATTACTACAGCCTGACGATCAATCTGACCGATGCGAATGACACCGTCCAGCTTGGGGCAGCGACCACCGTGGCCGGGGACCTGACGATTACCGCCGGGACCCTCGATGGCGGCAGCCAGACCCTGACGCTCTCAGGCGCAGGGACACCGTTTGTGATCACGAGCGGGACCTTCACCGCCTCCACGTCCACCGTCAACTACACCGCGACGGCAGCGACCACGCTGGCCGCGACGACCTACTACAACCTCGGAGTCGGCACAACGAGCGACGCGAACCCCGGGGTGACCTTCACGCTCGGCGGCAACACGACGGTCAGCAACGTGCTCACCATGGGGAATGCCAGCTCGACGAACACCGACACGCTGGCTGGCTCCTCCTACACCTTGACGCTCTCCGGAGGTGGCATCCCCTTCAACCTCACCAGCAAAGGCGTCTTCTCTGCCGGGACCTCCACGGTCATCTACAGTGGCGACAACGCCGAGGTCACCCCGGGGACCTACTACCAGCTTAAAGTTGGCAGCAACACCGCCTTGGCCCGCAGGGCTGGTTTAACCCTCGAGTCTCCAGAAAAATTCCTCCTCTCCGCCATCATCGACCAGCCCAATGGCTTCGCCTACTTCGGGACCTTCACCTCCCCGGGTATCATCGTCAAGGTCCGGCTTTCTGATTTCACCCGCGTGGGGCAACTCGTCTTGAATACCGGGGAGAACGACCTCGCCTCCGCCATCATCGACCAACCGAACCAGCTCGCCTACTTCGGGACCCAGACCAGCCCCGGGATCATCGTCAAGATCAACCTGGCGACCTTCACCCGGGTCGGGGCCTTGACCCTCAATACCGGGGAGGACAACCTCATGTCTGCGATCATCGACCAGCCGAACCAACTGGCCTACTTTGGGACCACCACGAGCCCCGGGATCATCGTCAAGATCAACCTCACCAGCTTCACCCGGGTCGGGGCCTTGACCCTCAATACCGGGGAGAACACCCTCCGCTCCGCCATCATCGACCAACCGAACCAACTCGCCTACTTCGGG
>JACQRE010000133.1 GCA_016206585.1 Candidatus Omnitrophota bacterium
CGCCCCAGCGTCGTGATGTCCTGGTTGAGGTTGACGCCCTGGAAGCCGGCGACGATGACGATGCGGCGCTTGGCCAGCTCCTGGACGATCCGGTTCGTATTGATGTCGACGAGCTTGGCCTTCGTGTGGACGCCGTCGGTCAGGATGCCCACCTGCGCGCCGGTGAACGAGACCGCGTCCTCGCCCAGCTCGTGGATCGCCATGGCGAGGAGGGCCACCGACACCTGCTCGCCGGTCGCCATCAGCATGTCCAGCTCGCGCTCCGCGGGGGTCTGAGTGATCTGCGAGGCCAGCTGAAGCAGCTCATCCGTCGTGTCGCCGAGTGCCGAGACCACCACGACGACGTCCGCGCCGGTGCGCTTGGTGTCGACGACCCGCTGGGCCACCCGCGTGATCCGCTCCGGGTTGGCCACCGAGCTGCCCCCGAATTTTTGGACGATCAGTTTCTTGCGATTCATCTCGTTGAACTCGCGAACGCGCCAACGCGCGAACTCGCTAACGATTTGCAGTGAACCATGAAAACAGCCCCAGTCCATCCTCCGGGCGCAAGGGGCTTCCGGCGAACGCCTCCGCCGTCAGCTGTGCCACGGGCTGCTGCGGCAGGCCGGATCCGATCGCCACGAACGGCACCACGCCGTTGCGTCGGTCATCGATCGCGCTCATCAGCCGCCACGCGCCCATCGCGGGCAGGCGGTCCGTCAGCGGCTTGAGCAGCAGCTGGTCGATGCGCTCCATGGCGCAGAGCCGTTCCACCGGGTCGTCCGTATTCACGCGGAGATGGATGTACACCAGATCGTGCGCGTCGACCAGCGGGGCGATCGTCTTCGCCCAGCGCTGCACGGCGGGCTCATTGAAGGAGGCCGGGCCCTCCGCCCAGCCCAGGCCCAGCGTGCGGGCCAACCCCCGCAGCCAGAAGCTGCTGGAGACAATGGCGCCGGAGAGCCCGGTCCGCTCCGTGAAGGTGCTGGTCGCCCCGCCGTCAGTCGGTCCCCACAGCCAGGCCAGGTTGGCGGGATTTTCCCCCAGATCCAGCCGGACGCGGTTGATCGAATGGGACTCCAGAATCTGGCTGGCTTGCTCGATGAGCGTCTGCAGTGTTTGCCCCGTCTCCCCTGTTGGCAGATGGCGCGCCCACTCCTGATTCTTGAGGCGGTGCGGCGAGCGCACGGCCCCCGCCCGCTCGGCCGTGAGCCCGGGATCGCGCGTGATCAGCAGGTGGTGCGGCCCGCTCCCCGCCTCCCAGCGCCGTCCCTCCACGCCGAGCTGCTCATCGAGCGCGTGGAGGAGGATTTCGCTTTCCTTGGTCGTGATGCGCCCGGCCTCCGGGTCGATGATCGTCCCGGCATGCTGGGTAACCAAGTCGCAGCACCAGGCGGTTTCGCCGGGCTCCAGGGCCACGTTTGCGCTCGCCGCGTAGCAGCGGGCCGCCGCGACGTCGAGATCGTGGGGATCAAGGCCCAGCAGGCCCCGGTGCAGGAGTGCCGGATCGCCGGGCGCGCGGTCGGCGGCGTGCCGGAGCAGGCCGGCCGCCCCTGCCTGGGCCAGCTGGTGGAGGTGCGCGGTTTTCGAGCCTTCCAGAAGGGCCGTGGTGTGCGGACTCCGCGCGCCGTCCTCGCACCGGATGATCACGTATTTCATCTTGAATGCCTCAATCCGATCGCTTTGCTAATGATTGATAATGACGGCGGCAGCGGTTTGCCGAGCCGTGCGCTCTCGATGGCCCGCTCGGGATCCTTCAGGCCGTGGCCGGTCAGGATGCACACGATCGTCAGCGCGCGGCCTCCGCGGGGCTTCGGCTTCTTGAAGTAGCCGCTGCGCGCCAGCTTCAGCAGCCCCGCGACCGACGCGGCGGACGCCGGCTCGGCGAACACCCCGTCGCCCTTCGCCAGCAGGCGGTACGCGTCCAGGATCTCGCGGTCGCTGACCGCTTGAATGGATCCGTGCGACTCCTCGCGCGCCGCCACCGCGCCCTGCCAGCTCGCCGGGTTGCCGATCCGGATCGCCGTGGCGATCGTCTTGGGGTTCTGCACGATCTTGCCCCGCACGAGCGGGGCAGCCCCCTCCGCCTGGAAGCCCAGCATCACGGGCAGGTGCCGGATCCTGCCGTGCCGGTGGTACTCCCGGTAGCCCTTCCACTGCGCCGTGATGTTGCCGGCGTTGCCCACCGGGGTCACGTGGAAGTCCGGGGCGCGGCCGAGCGCGTCGCAGATCTCGAAGGCGCACGTCTTCTGGCCCTCGATCCGGTGCGGATTGATCGAGTTGACGAGCGTGATGGGATGCCGCTGCGCCATCGACTTGACCAGCGCGAGGCACGCGTCGAAGTTCGCCTCCACGGCCGCCACGCGCGCCCCGTGGA
>JACQRE010000134.1 GCA_016206585.1 Candidatus Omnitrophota bacterium
CCGCTGGCCAAGAAGTCGTGCGGGTGCGGCACGTCGTTTTCCGTTTGAATCACCGATTACAGTGATTTGAGGAGCTGATTACAGTGATCGAATCACCGTAATCAGCTTTCTTAATCACTGGAATCATGCGCATGAGCGAACCGTTTAGCACGGCGACAATTGACGCGCTGGCCAGGCAGTTCCGGGAGCCGGCATGGCTGACCGAGCTGCGGCGGGCGGCACTCCACCGCCACGCGGAGCTGCCCTGGCCCCACGCGAGCGACGACATCTGGCGGCGGACGGACGTCTCACTGCTGGATCCGCGGCGGGGCTTCTCGCCGGTGAGGCCGGATCTCCTGCAATCCGTCCGTCTCAGCGACGCCCAGCTGGCCGCGCTCACCACGCCGCTGGGCAACGAGCAGCTCATCGCGCGGGCCAACGGCGCGTGGGTCACCCCACCACCCGCGACGTCGCCATTGGCGACCCTCGACCCAGCGGCCGAGCGCCGCCGCGGCGCGGCGGCTGTCACGGGTGGTGGGGTCACCGAGCGCATGCCGCCGGGCATCACCGTGGAAGAGCTGACGCAGGCCGCCATCGCGACCCCGGACCCGATCCGCGCGGCGATCGAATCCGACGGCATGACCGAGGCGGAGCAGAAGCTCGCCAGCCTCAACCGCGCGTTTCATCACGATGGCCTGGTGGTGCGCGTCCCGCCGGGTTTCGCCGGGACGGTTCCGCTGCGGCTGGTCCGGTTCTTCTCGGTGACGGGCCGCCAGGCGATCTTCCCCCTGACCCTCATCACCGTGGGGGCCGGCAGCTCCGTGACGCTCATCGATGAGCAGATCAGCGTGGAGCAGGAGCCGGCCAGGGGCGAGCTGCCCGAGCCGCCAGCACCGCATTTGATCAATGGGCGCATCGAGCTGCTCCTGGAGCCGGACGCAGCCGTCCATTACGTCCGGCTGCAGCGCTGGGGTTCGCAGGCGCGGGAGTTCCTCCTCCAGCGCGCCACGCTGGCACGCGGAGCGACGCTGACCATGGCGAACATCAACCTGGGCGCGGCACTCTCCAAGGCGCACGTGGTGGCCCGGCTGACCGGCGAGCATGCCTCGACGAAACTCTACGGCTTCGTCTTCGGCCGCCGGCATCAGCACATCGACCAGCACACGCTGCAGGACCACCAAGCCCCGCACACCACGTCGGACCTGCAGTTCAAGGCGGCACTCCAGGACCACAGCCGCATGATCTACACGGGGCTGATCCGCATCGCCCAGCGCGCCCAGCAGACCAACGCCTACCAGTCGAACCACAACCTGCTCCTGAGCCAAACGGCCCGGGCCGAGACGATCCCCATGCTGGAGATCCTGGCCGATGACGTGCAGTGCAAGCACGGCGCTTCGGCCGGACCCATCGACGACGAGCAGACGTTCTACCTCATGTCGCGCGGCGTGCCCCGTGAGATGGCGCAGCGGCTCATTGTGATGGGCTTCATCGAGCCGATCCTCCAGCAGGTGCCCTTCGAGCCGCTGCAGGAGCGGCTGCGGCGGGAAATTGAAGGCAGTCTGCTTCCCTAAAGGGTTGGAACATGGCGGAGTTCGTGACGGTCGCGAAGCAGGACGACGTTCCGGTCGGGCAGTTCAAGGAAGTCGTGGTGCGGGGGAAGCCGCTGCTGGTGTGCCACACGGCGACGGGCTTCTACGCCGTGGACAACACCTGCACGCACGATGACGGCCCCCTGGGTGACGGGTGGTTGGACGGGTGCGCCATCGAGTGTCCGCGGCACGGCGCGCGCTTCGACGTGCGGACCGGCGAAGTGCTGGCCTTGCCCGCCGCGGTGCCGATCCGCTCCTACCCCGTCCAGATCGACGGGAACGAGATCAAGGCGGACCTCGGTTAGCGAGTTCGCGCGTTGAGTGGCGCTCACGCGCACACGCGGCAACGCGCAAACACGATGATGCTCGACGTCAAACAGATTCGACAAGATTTCCCCATTCTGCAGCGCCGGGTGCACGGCAAGCCGCTCGTCTATCTCGACAACGCGGCAACGACCCAGAAGCCGCGCCAGGTGATCGACGCGCTGGTCCACTACTACAGCCGCTACAACGCGAACATCCATCGCGGGATCCACGCCCTGGCGGAGGAGGCCACCGCCGCCTACGAGGCGGTGCGCGAGCGGACGGCCCGCTTCCTCCGCGCCCCCTCCGCGCGGAGTGTGGTCTTCACCCGCAACGCGACCGAGTCGATCAACCTGTTCGCCAACGCCTGGGGGAGGACGCGGCTCAA
>JACQRE010000132.1 GCA_016206585.1 Candidatus Omnitrophota bacterium
CCATGCGCTTCTCCAGCGCTCGCCCGCCGCGATCGCGCGACGTAGGCCTTGAGCTTTGCGACCCCGGCTTTCGCCGGGTGTGCCTTTATCGGCTCCCAATCTCTAACCATACCACATGACCACGACGACCGACAAGGCTCAGACGAGGAATCTTTTCCGGGACCTCGCCAGCCGCTCAACGCTCAGCTCCAGGACTCTGAGCGGCAGCCGGCCGTCCTGGTAGGCGGCCTGCAGCGAAGCAAACGCTTCCTTTTGGGCGGTAAGATCCGAGCAGATGAGCAGCAGATCATGTCCGGCCTCGGTCGCCCTGACCGCCGCCTCCCCCATCGTCCCGAACGATTGCAGTGCGCCCATCTCGAGATCATCGGTGAGCAGCAGCCCCTCAAACCGCAGCCGCTGTCTGAGCAGCTGCCGGCCAAGGCGCGCAGAGAAGGTCGCAGGCCACCCCGGCGGGTCCCCCAGCGTGGGATAGCAGACGTGGGAGGACATCACCATGGCGGCATCCGATGCGATCGCCGCGCGAAACGGCGGAAGATGCGTCGTCTCCATCGCCGTCCAATCCAGCGTGATCGTCGGCAGCGTCTTGTGCGGGTCACGTTGGACCGCCCCGAGCCCGGGGAAATGTTTCGCGCAGGCCATGACCCCGTGCGACTGCAGCCCGCGGATCCTGGCAGCACTCAAGCGGCCGACCAGGTCAGAATCGGTCCCGTAGGACCGATCGCCGATCACCGGATCCGAGCCATCCACAAACACATCCACGCAGGGCGCAAGATTCACGCCGACGCCCAGCCCGCGCAGCTCCTGGGCCTCCACCGTTCCCTGGCGCTCGATGGCCTCTGGCGCTTGCGTGCGGCCCTGCGTCATGGCATCAGGGAATGGGGTGACGCCATTTGAGAATCGCACGACGCGTCCACCCTCATGATCCACCATGACCAGCAGCGGGGTGCCCACCCCCTCGGTGAGCCGCTGGATCAGGCGGCGGAACTGCTCCGGCGAGTGGAAATTCCGCGCGAACACAACCAGGCTTTGCGCATGGATCGCGCGCAGATGCGCGATCAACTCCGGCGTGGCCTCAGTACCAGGAAACCCAACGGCCAGTCTGGCGCCAATTAATTCATCAAGGGTCATAAGTCACGGGGCGCTTCTATTTTCGCACATTGTACCATGAGGGCGAAAATAGAAGCGTCCCGCACGGGCTAGAGTTGCGCAGGATTGGGACCCATGCTATCCTGACAAAAAGCATGGCCCGCGTCCGATACGATCGCCTTCCCACCGAGCAACACCACCCCCGCAGCCACGACCTCGACCGCTTGTCCCCCGAACAGCTCGTCACGCTTATGAACCGTGAGGATGCCGGAGTCATCCGTGCCGTCGCGCGCCAGCGTCGGCAGATTGCCCGTGCCATCCGTCTCATCGCCCACGGGTTGCGGTGCGGCGGGCGGCTGTTCTTCCTGGGGGCTGGCGCCAGCGGGCGGCTCGGCGTCATCGAAGCGGCCGAGTGCCCGCCCACCTTTCACACGAGCCCCGCGTTGGTGCAGGCGTTCATTGCCGGCGGCCGCCGAGCGGTCTTTCGTTCGCAAGAGGGCGCGGAAGACCGTGGCGGCGACGCCAGAACCCTTGTGCGCCGCCGCATCCAGACCGGCGACGTCGTCGTCGGCATCGCCGCCAGCGGGGTGACACCGTTCGTCACTGCGGGGCTCGCGGAGGCGGCGAAACGGGGTGCGGGGACGGTCCTGGTCACGTGCAATCCCAGACCGGCCAGTCTGGCGCACCTTCGGATCGTCCTCTTGGTTGGACCGGAGGTGTTGACGGGTTCCACCCGGTTGAAAGCCGGCACGGCGACGAAACTCGTCCTGAACATGCTCACCGTCGGCGCCATGGTGCAGCTGGGCAAAACCTACGGCAACCTCATGGTCGACGTGCGCCCGACATCGAACAAGCTGCGCGCACGCGCCATCTCCATGATCCGGCAGTTTGCCAGGTGCTCTGAGCCAGACGCGGCGCGCCTGCTCCACGCCGCGCACGGCCAAGTCAAAAGCGCCGTCGTCATGTCCGCGCAGCGTGTTGCGTATCCCGCCGCCCGCCGACGACTCGCCCGTGCGTCCGACTCGCTCCGAAAGGCTCTTGAACCCGCCCGTCAACGGTAGATGCCGCTTGCCCTCGGACTGATGTCCGGCACCTCGTGCGACGGCATCTCCGCGGCGCTCGTGCGATTCCATGGCCGGTCCTTCCGCGTCCTCGCCGAGCGCACCAGTCCTTACCCGCCGTCGCTACGTCGCCTGCTACGCCACGGACCAGCGCTTCCGGCGCGAGCGCTCTCAAGGCTCCACGTGGAGTTGGGAGAACGCTTGGCGCGTGCCGCCAAGCGCCTGTTAGCCTCATCGCGCTTCTCACCTGAGCACGTGGCGGTGATCGGCTCGCACGGGCACACGATCTACCACGGGCCCCGGGATGCCACACCGTCCACGCTGCAGATCGGTTCAGCCGACGTGATCGCCCAGCGCACCGGCATTGCCGTCGTGTCAGACTTCCGCGCACGCGACCTGGCCGCCGGCGGCGAGGGGGCCCCGCTTGTGCCGTATTTCGATAAAGCGTTCTTTGGTCATGGCCCGGCGCGCGCGCTGCAGAACATCGGCGGCATCGCCAATGTGACGGCGGTTGGACGCGGGGTGCCGACGATTGCGTTCGACACCGGACCGGGCATCTGCCTCATTGACCTTGTCGCACAGCAGATGAGCCGCGGGAAACTGCGGTACGATCGTGGGGGACGCCTGGCTGCACGAGGGCGCATCGACCCGCGCGCCGTCCGCAGGCTCTGGGCCCATCCGTACTTTCATCGGCCGCCGCCAAAATCCACGGGCCGCGACCTCTTTAATGAACGACTCCTTCGGCACGTCTTCGGCGCACGCCTGAGCCGCGCGCCGCTCGATGTGCTGGCCACGGTCACGTTTTTCACCGCGTACAGCGTTGCGGAAAGTTACCGCCGGTTTCTCCCCACCCGCATTCGCGAGGTCATCGTCAGCGGCGGCGGCGTGCGCAACGCCACCCTCATGCGCCATCTCGCGGAACAGCTTGCCCCGACCCCGGTCCACTCCATCGAACGCTACGGCCTTGGCGCGCAAGCCAAGGAGCCGGTCGCGTTTGCATATCTCGCCCTGCGAGCCCTCCATGGCCAGATCAATCATTTGCCGGAAACCACAGGGGCAAGAGAAGCCTGTGTCCTGGGGACGCTAACGCTTGGCTCTAAGAGCCGGGACACTTCTATTTTCTCACCTCGGAAAACGACAGAGAAAATAGAAGCGTCCCGGAAAACCCGGAAAATTGATGCACTGGCTTGACTGGGCCATCGTCGCGCTCTTCATGCTCATGAGCGTCACCATCGGCCTGGCCATGCGAAGGCGCGCGGGCACGAGCCTGGAGTCCTACTTCGTGTCCAACCGGGCCGTCGGCTGGTGGCTCGCCGGCACCTCGATTGCCGCCACCGCGTTCTCCTCGGACACGCCGCTGCTCATCACCGGCATGGTGCGACGACGCGGCATCTGGGGCGTGTGGGAAGTCTGGGCGCTGGGCATCAGCACCATGCTGGCGGTGTTCGTCTTTGCCAAGCTGTGGAAGCGCGCCAACGTCATGACCGAGGTCGAGCTCGTGGAGCTGCGCTACAGCGGGCGCGCGGCGGCGTTTCTGCGCGGCTTCAAAGCGGTGTACTGGGGGCTGCTCTACAACTGTTACGTGATTGGGGTCTGGCCGGTCACCGG
>JACQRE010000135.1 GCA_016206585.1 Candidatus Omnitrophota bacterium
GTCTACCACGACGTGGTTCTCCACTTGCTCCTGCGCCAGGACCGGCTCGCCCGCCCGGATGCGCCCGATCACCGGCACCCGGATCGCCCGCTCAAACGGGGCCACGAGATCCAAGAGACTGATGCTGCGCGCCCGCGGCTCGCGCTTCAGGAACCCCTTCTTGGCAATGGCGTCGAGGTGGGTCGTGACACCGCGCAGGCTCTTGATGCCCAGCAGCTTGCCGAGCTCGCGAATGGTGGGCGGATAGCCGTGCTGTTTGATCCATGCGCGGATCGTATCGAGGACCGTGTGCTGGCGCTTGGTGAGCTGCTTGGCCATAGGGCAAGTCTACTAGACGGCTGTCTAGTTTTCAAGGGGCATCGTTTAGGGTCAGTTTGCGGGTCCTGCCTCGCTCTGAGAAAAACAAAAACGCCCACCCCTTTCGGGATGGGCGATTGAACTTTTTGTTATAGGAACCTTCTCTCACTAACCGCAAAAAGCTTCCTGCAACTTCTCGGTATCCACCTTTGAGAGCTCTGGGCGGTGGAACTGTTGGGCTACACGTCGTAGATTAGTTGGGCTTGGATGTAATAGCTCAACTCCAACTAGATCGTTATTCTCATCCAGATCAACGAGCGTGTTGGGATTAAGCTCAACCGTCTTGGCTATCTTAGCCTTCGGCTTTAGCTGGAAGTAGAATGCTTCAGCAAGCGTATCGTAGGTAACGATCATCTCACTTGTCCCGATAGCCAGTTACAACCACAATTGCAGCGTCTCCCTCTCCGTAAATCACGTGAACGCTCGAGGAGGCAATTTTCTTGGTAGCCTTGAGCCGTCCTGACCGAGCTCGCTGAACACGATCTGGCGTTCGAATCGTTCGACGCGCCTCATCTTGGCTGACCCCGCGCCGTGTGAGCCGTTGCCGGGCATGCAGGGTGAAGACTATGGGCTTCATCACGACGAGGCTTGTTCTAAGAGTATAGCACACCTACTCTTTGCCGCGCCAACGGGATAATTCCGAGCCGTGTGAAGCGGCGGAGATGCAGAGGCCTTGCGGAGCGCGTGCAGCGTCTCGCGGAGCTGGGCGCGGATGGAGCGGAGCTGCTCCCCGGTGAGCGGGTAGTCGAACAGGTACTGCATCATCGTCAGCGCGTGGCGCAGCCCGGCGATCCCCTCAGCCAATCGCCCGTCGGCGAGCTGCTGCTGGCTGACCGCGGACCAGAGCTCGGTCGCCTTCAGCGCGGTGTGGACGTCCTGCGGCGCGTTGTGCAGGCCGTTGAGGTACGCCTGGAGCGCCTCCTCCCGCTTGCCCGCCGATTCGAACCCGCGGCCCAGCCGGGCCCAGTAGTCCAGCCCGACCCGCGGGTCGGCGAAGCGGATGTCATGCTCCGGCACGAACTCGACGCGCCACTCCCGCAGGATCGGGTAGCTGTAGAGATGGATGGTGAGTTCGAGCGGGGCTCCGTTGCGGAAGACCAGCAGCGGCACGGAGACGGCACGCCCCTTCAGCGTGTTCGACAGCGTGGCGAACTCGTCGATCGAGCGCACCTCCTGATCGCGCACCTGGACGATGATGTCATCCGGACGCAGGTCGGCCTGGTAGGCCTGGGACGACTCCTGGACGCTGACCACCCGCACGCCGATCAGGCTGTCGGCGACGACCACACCCCGGAACAGCGACGGCCGCGATCCCGCGAACACCACACGAAGCGACAAGCAACAAGCGACAAGCAACATGATACGACCACACAGAAAGAACCGGGCACTAAAGCGTGGTCCTAGACGTGTTGCGTGTCGCTTGTCGCTTGTTGCTGAACGCATGGTGGTTCCCTTATAACATCGTGCTCCCGCGCGCCCAGATGTCGATGAGGAGGGCGACGATGACGAGCGGCAGCCACCACGTGAAGAGCGGCTCGGTCACCGTTGACGTCGTGGTGGGGGGAAGGAGTGCGCGGTCCGGCGCATCGTACGCGCCCGACGTCGCGCGCGCGAGCTCGCGCAGCAGCCCCTCGCGCGGCGGCTGGCCGGACGCCTCGCGGGTCGCCGGCAGCGTGCCGATCTGCACCCACCGCTTCGCGAAGACCGGCCCTTCCGCCGTGCGGGACTCCAGGGCGAGCTGATACCAGCCGCTGGGCACCTGCGCGAGCGACGCGTCCCAGCGCCACGCGCCGGTCTGGACGAACGACAGCGGGATCGGCTCCGCGGTGCCATCCGGGATGAGCGCCCCGCGCGGATCGTGCAGCGAGCCCTCCACCACGAGCTGCGGCGCGCCCCGCTGGGTGTCCACCCACACGAACAGCTCTTCCCCCAATCGCGGCCGCATCGCCCATCGCACCACCTGCGCCCACACCGCCTCGAACGCGTTCCACCGGATCCACGCCGGCGACCAGCGCGCATCCGCATCCGACGTGAAGGCGACCACCCGACCCCGCCCGAGCGTCCACCGCGCGAGGAGCGGGTCATCGCCCGCCCCGCCGTTGATCGTCAGGTCCACGCGCGCGGAGGGCTTCGCCGTCGCCGTCAGGTACCCGCGCAGCGACGGCCACTCCGGGATCTCCGCGAACCAGTCGGTCATCGGCGTCCGCGCTGGACGGAACAGCCCCTCGGCGAAGGGCAGGCGGCCGATCTGATCGCGGGCGTCGTTCGCGACCAGCTTCGGGAGCTGGTCGAGGCTCTGCAGCTGGTAGTACGTGCCGCCGGTCGACCGGGCGAGCCACTCGAGGAAGTCGGTGTTGATGAAGGCTGAGCCTACCCCGATGGTGCTCACCGTCGTGCCGCTGAGCGTGAACGAGTTGGCGAGCGCGCGGTAGGCCTCGGCGTGAAAGGGCGTGTTGCCGTCGGAGAGCAGGATGATGTGCTTAAGCGCAGCCCCGGTCAGCTCCAGCCGGTTGTCGGCTGCGGCCAGCGCGGGATAGATGTCGGTGCCGCCGCTGGCGCGCAGCTGCACCAGCTTCTCGATGAGCGACGGGCCCAGCTGCCCCGCCTGCTGCACCTCAGCGACGACGTACGGCTTCGTGTCGAACGCGAGGATGCCCACCAGGTCCTCCGGAGCGAGCTGCTTGACGAGCTCGATCGCCGCCTTCTTCGTGGCGGCAAGCCGGGGCCCCAGCATCGACGCGGAGCGGTCGATCAACAGGACCATGCAGATGCGCCGCTTCGCCTCCTGCAGCCCCTTGGCCTCAAACTGGATGGGCAGCAGCGCATCGAGCGGCGAGGGCGTCTGGATCTCGTGGGCCAGGTCGCCGCCGAGCCCGATCGC
The DNA here is from genome assembly GCA_016206585.1 of Candidatus Omnitrophota bacterium. Classification (GTDB taxonomy): domain Bacteria; phylum Omnitrophota; class Gorgyraeia; order Aquiviventales; family Aquiviventaceae; genus JACQRE01. The sequence goes on from JACQRE010000135.1 coordinate 3,239, forward strand.
CACCAGCCCTCCGCCGGACTCCTCCACGTAGCGGCGCAGCGCCTCAATCTGGCCCTCCGCGAGCAGCGACTTGGGGAGATGGAACAGCACCACCGCGTCGTAGTCCATCAGCCGGCCCGGCTCGGCGGGCAGATCGGTAAGACGGGACACGGCGACGTCCAGCTCGCGGCGCTTCAGCGCCGTGACGAGTGCGGGCAGCGCCGTGGAGGGCTCGGTCACCATGAGGACTCTGGGCGCGCCTTCCACTTCCGTGTAGGCCCGGCGCTGCTCGTCGATTCCCTCGTCGGGCACCGTCAGCCGCACGTCGAGCTCCATGGTCCCCTGCCCGATCGCCGGCACCGTCACCGTCAGCACCTGCCAGCCCGGCCGCACCGTGACCCGCTGCCGTTTGACCGCCACCCCCTGCAGCGCCACGGCCACCTGCCCCGTCTTCGCGGCGGAGCCGCTGCTGAACACGACGAGCTGGACCGCCACCGGCGAGCCCCGCGGCACGGTCGGCGGCACCGCCAGCTCCTCCCAGACGGTTCGCGCGCGCCCGAAGACGGGCGGCGGCGCTGGAAACACCTCCAGCCCCAACCGCTTCACCGCGGCCAGCGCGCCGGTCACGTTGCCGGCGGTCTCCTGGCCGTCCGTCAACAGGATCACCCCGGCCCCCCGCTCGGGGGCGAGCAGCCCCGGCAGCGCGAGGAGTGCCGTCTCCAGGTTGGTCTCCCCGCGCGGGACCTCCGCGCGCTCGAGGAGCTGCTGGAGATGGCGCGGATCGGCCAACGGCTCCTGCCCCATCGGCATGACCACGCGGGTGCCGGCCCCGAAGACGACGACGGCCCGCCGCACCGGTTTCGGGCGCTGCTGCTCGAGCGAGGCGATGCGCCGCGTGATCCATTCGCGCTGCGCCCCATCGAGGCTGTCGGAGCCGTCCACGAGATAGACGAGGCGGCGCGGCACCTCATCGAGGCGGCGGTGCGACCCGCCCAGCAGCGAGGCGGCCAGGGCCGCGACCGCGAGGAGGCGCGCGGCGAGTGCGACCCGCCCGCGCACGCTACCCCGCGCCATCCGGCGGCCCCACCACCCTATGAGCGCCGCCGGGACCACACACAGCAATACAGAGAGGAGACTCATGATTCCGAACTCCGCACTCTCATCTTGGTTTCGTTGTGTAGCGCTGCCACTCGATGAGGAGCAGCGCGAGGACCGCGAGGATGAGGAGGTTCGCCAGCGGATGGCGCACCGGCTGTGTCGGCGTGCCGGACGCCGACGCGGCGTCGGCGGCGCGCCCCCACAC